>NZ_WIVR01000067.1:0-25025 GCF_009600525.1 Pseudomonas sp. FSL R10-1350 | reverse complement strand
TCGTTAGCGGGAGGCGAATTCTACAGCGTTACACGCTGCTGTCAACACCTCATTTCCTGCTTCGATGAATTGAAGCTAGCACCGTCAAAATCATCCAACTCGTTGATATTCAAGGAGTTTTCCGTTTCGACTGCGCCGGAAGTGGTGCGAATTATAGGCCGCTAATAATCTGAGTCAAGCCCTAAATTCATAATTCTGTCACAACGCGCCAAAAGCCATAAAAGCAGAGGCCAGCCTAACGGCTGGCCTCTCTTCTTCTATATACAGCTGCAACTCAAATTACAGACTCGGGAATGCAAACTGCGACGCTTCATGGCTGGCACGTTGCGGCCAACGCTGAGTGATCGCCTTGCGGCGCGTATAAAACCGCACACCGTCCGGACCATAGGCATGCAGGTCACCGAACAGGGAACGCTTCCAACCACCAAAACTGTGGTACGCCACAGGCACTGGTAACGGAACGTTAACCCCGACCATCCCCACTTCGATCTCGTCGCAGAACAGGCGAGCCGCCTCACCATCACGGGTGAAGATGCAGGTACCGTTACCGTATTCGTGATCGTTGATCAGTTGCATCGCTTCTTCCAGGCTATTAACCCGCACGATGCACAGCACCGGACCAAAGATCTCTTCTTTATAGATGCGCATCTGCGGCGTCACACGATCAAACAGGCAGCCGCCCAGGAAGAAGCCATCTTCGTGATCCTTCACGCTCAAGCCGCGACCATCGACGACCAGCTCAGCACCGGCAGCAACACCATCCTCGACATAGCCGCTGACCTTGTCACGCGCCTGCCCCGAGACCAAAGGCCCCATGTCCAGACCGCACGAAGTGCCTGCACCGATTTTCAGCGCCTTGATTTGCGGTACCAGCTTGGCCACCAACGCATCAGCAACCTGATCGCCAACACACACCGCAACCGAAATGGCCATGCAACGCTCGCCGCAAGAACCGTAAGCCGCCCCCATCAGCGCACTCACAGCGTTATCCAGATCCGCATCCGGCATCAGCACCGCGTGGTTCTTCGCCCCGCCCAGCGCCTGCACACGTTTGCCGCGCTTGGTGCCTTCGGCATAAATGTATTCAGCAATCGGCGTTGAACCCACAAAACTCAGCGCTTTAACTTCTGGCGCTTCAATCAACGCATCCACAGCGCCTTTGTCACCATGCACCACGCTCAGCACGCCCTTGGGCAGACCGGCTTCATGCAGCAACTGTGCAATAAACAAGGTCGAGCTTGGATCGCGTTCCGACGGTTTGAGGATGAAACAGTTACCGCACACTATCGCCAGCGGGTACATCCACAGCGGAACCATGGCCGGGAAGTTGAAAGGCGTAATGCCTGCAACCACACCCAGCGGTTGGAAATCCGACCATGCATCAATGTTCGGTCCTACGTTGCGGCTGTATTCACCCTTCAGGATTTCTGGCGCAGCGCACGCAAACTCAACGTTCTCAATCCCGCGCTTCAGTTCACCCGCAGCGTCTTCCAGGGTCTTGCCGTGTTCTTCGCTGATCAACTGGGAGATGCGCGCTTCGTTCTGCTCCAGCAACTGCTTGAAGCGGAACATCACCTGAGCACGCTTGGCCGGTGGCGTATTGCGCCAGGCCGGGAAAGCAGCCTTGGCTGAGTCGATGGCTTTTTGAATGGTTTCACGACTGGCCAGCGGCACTTGATGAATCACTTTACCGGTCGACGGGTTAAACACATCAGCGGTACGACCAGAGTCGCTCAGAAATTCGCCATTGATGAAATGTTGAATGGTGCTCATGGGTGCTCCAAAAAGTTGTCCACAGGCGCGAACGCTGCGCGCCTGCCTCTATTCCCAAAACCGCTTCTATAGATAGAAGGATCAGTCAATCTGGTTCAGCGCTTCACCGACCGCATCGAACAAACGATCCAGGTCTTGCGGCTTGCTATTAAAGGTTGGGCCGAACTGCAGCGTGTCGCCACCAAAGCGTACGTAGAAACCCGCCTTCCACAATTTCATCGCCGCATCAAACGGACGAACAATCGCATCACCATCACGCGGGGCAATTTGAATGGCACCCGCCAAGCCATAGTTACGAATGTCGATGACGTTTTTCACGCCCTTCAAACCATGGATCGCATTCTCAAAGTGCGGCGCGACTTCAGCAACGCTCTGCACCAGGTTTTCCTTTTGCAGCAGATCCAGCGCAGCCAGGCCCGCAGCACAGGCCACAGGGTGAGCCGAATAGGTATAGCCGTGCGGAAATTCAACCGCGTATTCAGGCGTCGGCTGATTCATGAACGTCTGATAAATCTCAGTGGTGGCAATCACCGCGCCCATTGGGATCGCGCCATTGGTCACTTGCTTGGCAATACACATCAAGTCCGGAGTTACGCCGAAGCTGTCAGCACCAAACATCGAGCCTGTACGACCAAACCCGGTGATCACCTCATCGAACACCAACAGGATGTTGTGTTGATCGCAGATTTCACGCAGACGTTTCAGATAACCCTGAGGCGGCACCAGCACACCGGCCGAACCTGCCATAGGCTCCACAAACACCGCCGCGATATTCGACGCGTCATGCAACTCGATCAGCTTGAGCAGCTCATCAGCCAGCGCAATACCACCCTGCTCCGGCATGCCGCGTGAGAACGCGTTGCTCGCCAACAGCGTGTGCGGCAAGTGATCAACATCACTCATCGCCTGGCCAAACAGCTTACGGTTACCGTTCACACCGCCCAGGCTCGTGCCGGCAATGTTCACCCCGTGATAACCACGGGCACGGCCAATCATCTTGGTTTTGGTCGACTGGCCTTTCAAACGCCAGTAAGCACGCACCATCTTCACCGCGGTATCCGCACACTCAGAACCCGAGTCAGTGAAAAACACGTGGTTCAGATTACCGGGGGTCAGCGAGGTGATTTTCTCTGCCAGCTGGAATGACAGCGGGTGCCCGTACTGGAACGCAGGCGAATAATCGAGGGTGCCCAGTTGCTTGGCCACTGCTTCCTGGATTTCTGTGCGGGTATGCCCTGCACCACAGGTCCACAGACCTGACAGCGAATCGTAGATTTGCCGACCTTTATCGTCCGTCAGATAACTACCCTTTGCGCCGACAATAAAACGCGGGTCGCGATGGAAGTTACGGTTAGCGGTGTAAGGCATCCAATGAGCATCCAGCTTGAGCTGGCTAGTCACTGAGATTTCGGCATTTTCGGGCATGTTCATCGGCAAAACCTCGCAAAGCAGAAAGCGGCGTGGGATTGAAAGCGTTGTTGCAGCTAAATTGCCACGGCTATAAAGTCGATGAAATCCAACTCTTCTAACCTTTAGTTAGGCCCGGACTAAACTATGAGCACCCGTCGTCCCGATGCACTGGCACAAGTCAGCGACTTTGATATTCGATTGCTCCGGATCTTTCGCAGCGTTGTCGAATGCGGTGGTTTCTCAGCCGCAGAAACCGTGCTCGGGATTGGCCGCTCGGCCATCAGCCAACAGATGAGCGACCTCGAACAACGCCTCGGTTTACGTCTGTGCCAACGGGGTCGCGCCGGGTTCTCCCTGACAGAAGAAGGCCGCGAGGTGTATCAGTCAGTGCTGCAGTTATTAGGTGCACTGGAAAGTTTTCGTACCGAGGTCAACGGCCTGCACCAGCACCTGCGCGGTGAGTTGACCATTGGCCTCACCGACAACCTGGTCACCCTGCCCCACATGCGTATCACCCATGCGCTGGCACAACTCAAGGAACGCGGACCTGACGTGCAAATCCACATTCGTATGATCGCCCCCAACGAAGTGGAACAAGGCGTTCTCGACGGCCGCCTTCATGTAGGCGTCGTTCCCCAGGCCAGCGCACTCTCCGGGCTTGAATATCAGCCGCTGTACAGCGAGCGCTCACTGCTTTACTGCGCCGTCGGCCACCCGCTGTTTTATGTCGATGACCGGCAACTGGAAGACCAGCGCCTCAATGACCAGGACGCCATTGCCCCGACCTTTCGCCTGCCAGCCGACATCCAGGCGCACTACCAGGCACTCAACTGCACCGCCAGCGCATCCGACCGAGAAGGCATGGCGTTCTTGATTTTGACCGGGCGCTACATCGGCTACCTGCCCGATCACTACGCCAGCTTCTGGGTACAACAAGGTCGCCTGCGCGCCTTGAAAGCCAAAACACGTTTTTATGACTTAAGCCTCGCCTCGGTCACCCGCAAAGGCAGGCGCCCACACCTGGTGCTGGAAAGTTTCCTTGAGAGCCTGGAAGCGACGCGCTAACGTAAACGGCGGCTTCAAGCCTCCAGCCAATGTTCGGAAACCACATGCCATCGACCCTCACCGGCCTTTGCGAATACCGCGAAGAAATCCGCAAAAGCCGCTTCATCACACTGGCCGCGCCGATTACCAGCGCCCAGCAAGCCCAAGACTTCATCGAACAACACAGCGACCTCAACGCCACCCACAACTGCTGGGCCTGGAAGCTCGGCGCCCAATACCGCAGCAGCGATGATGGCGAACCCGGCGGCACCGCAGGGCGGCCGATCCTGTCGGCGATTGAGGCGCAAGACTGCGATCAAGTCGTGGTGCTGGTTATCCGCTGGTACGGCGGCATCCAACTGGGCACCGGCGGGCTCGCGCGCGCCTATGGCGGTGGCGCCAACAAATGCCTGCAAGGGGCAGAGAAACTCCCGCTCATCAGCCGCGCCCCCCTGCAGTGCACCTGCCATTTCAGTGAACTGGCCTTGGTTAAATTGCGTCTGGCCGAACTGGATGGCCTGCTCACCCAAGAAACCTTTACCGCTAACGGGGTTGATTTACAGCTGGAGCTGGGCGAAGAGCACATTGCTGCTCTGCAGCAACAGTTGGCCGGCATCAGTCGCGGCAGAATCCTGTTGCACCGGGACACCCCACACAGCGACGCGTAAGCGTGAATAACCTGCGGCTCACCACTTGCCCACAATCACTGTGCACCCAACTGTGGATAACCTGAGTACACTCGGCTACAGCCCTTTTATTACGGGCCTTTCAGCCATTTGTACGTTTTTTATCCAAATCAGCAACGCTTTACGAAAAACACAGATAAAACAATACTTTAGCGCTGCATATCGCGGTTAGAACAAAGGGATGCAGTGCTTATACCGGTGCATTCAAGTTGCGCACAGATACTGTGGAACAACCTGTGGATAACCCGTGCAAAGTCCCCGGCGATTCAGCCCCCATAACGCTTACTTAATCTTGTGCGTTTTTTAATCAATTACAGTCATTCAAGACCATCACCCGACCTCTGCCTGCCTATTGTTCCTACTCACCATTTGATGAGAGCGCACACACAAGCGCTGGGCACTCGCACAGGGAAGGCGTACAAACAGCTAACGGTGACTTCCTTAACGCTAAAGAGGGCGAATTCATGGCAGCAAAAAAAGCACTAATCGTAGGCGCCTCACGTGGGCTGGGTCTGGGACTGGTGACGGCCCTGTCACATGACGGCTGGCACGTAACCGCAACCGTTCGGGACCCTCAGCGCGCAGAGGCATTAAAAAAACTGGATAACGTGCAGATCGAGCAACTCGACATCGACAACCTGCAAGCCATCAACGCCCTGCACCAGCGCTTGAGCGCAGACGTGTTTGACCTGGTTTTTATTAACGCCGGCATCAAAGGCCCGGACGATCAAACCTCCGGGGCCGCCAGCATCGCCGACATTGGCCAGTTGTTCCTGACCAACAGCGTTGCGCCCGTTAATGTGGCCCAAGCCTTCGTCGGCAGTATCAAAAAGGACAATGGCGTTCTGGCATTTATGAGCTCAAGGCTGGGCAGCATCACCAATCCCAACGCCCCGCAGCTTGCACTCTATAAAGCCAGCAAGGCCGCGCTCAATTCATTGACCAACACCTTTGTGACGCAACTCCCGGAGCCGCGACCAACCGTACTTTCCATCCACCCGGGCGTCGTCAAAACCGACCTGACTCGCGGTACCGGCGACATTGACGTCGACACCAGCATCCGCGGCATCGTCGAACAGCTCTATGCGTATGCCGGTAAAGGCGGTCATCACTATATCGACTACAAGGGTCAGACCATTCCCTGGTAACCGAGTGAAGGGCAGCCGTTGCAGGCTGCCCATCGCTTAAAGCCCCAGCAGCGACAACATGATGAACGTGGCAAACAACACGAAATGCGTCATGCCCTCAATGGCATTGGTCTCACCGTCATTCAAATTGATCGCACACACCACCAGCGTGATCACCACCATCACCGTCTGCACCGGGGTCATCGCCATCTGAAAGGGCTGGCCGGTATATAGCGCCATCGCCTCCATGGCAGGCACAGTCAAAATCACCGTGGACAACGAAGCGCCCAAGGCCACATTCACCACCGATTGCATGCGGTTGGCCAACGCGGCCCGTAGCGCCGTCAGAATTTCCGGTGCCGCCGAGATGGCCGCAACCACAATTGCCGTCATCACCGGCGGCGCGCCCGTCCCCTCAAGGCCAAGGTCCAGCGCCTTGGACATCACCTCTGCCAGCGCACCGATCACAATCACGCCCAAGCCAAGAATGGCGATCGACAGCTTTACGTTGGTCGGCGTCCCTTCTGGCTCGCGCTTGCGGCCTTTTTTTTCCGGGTAGCTGTAACTGAAAAAGTAACTGTGCGGCCCCACCTGCATGCGCAAAAACACCGCATACAGCAGCACCATCGCGCCAATGGTGAAGGCGGAGTAAATTTTCCAGTCGGCCTCAGGGATAAATTCCGGCACCACCATCGACACACCCATGGCGGTCAGAATCATCACGCTGTACGTGCGGGCCGAATCGTCGTTGTAGGACTGCTCGCCATGTTTGATCCCGCCCATCAGCGCGGCCAAACCGAGGATGCCGTTGATATCGAGCATCACCGCCGAATAAATCGTGTCACGCACCAAGGTCGGTGACGGTTCGTTACTCATCATGATGGCCAGGATGACCACTTCTACCAGCACCGCAGACAGCGTAAGAATCATCGTCCCATAAGGGTCGCCGACCTTTTCAGCCAGGACCTCTGCATGATGCGCCACCCGCATCGAAGCGCAGACAATCGCCGCAATCAGGACCAAGCCCCCGATCAGCGCCGTGGCCTGGCCACTGCCCAATAACCAATGTTCCAGCGGGAAGGCCACACCGACCATCACCACCGCCAGGAGGAGGAGTTTTTCATCTTTCAATAAAGTCAGCATCGCAGGCCTTTTGCCGAGAGTCGAATACACGTTGTGAGGTGACAGACTGCCAAAACTCACTAACGTTTCGTTACACCTTAGTTCACAGGCATGCCATTAGAAGGGTCGGACTGGCCGCTCAAACGCAGTTGGTGCGACAAATGGCGGGGGCATTTTTACAAGCTGTGTCGTCCGACGCCTGTAGAATGCCGCCATCTGCACCTGATCTGATGAGAAAAACGAATATGTATGACTGGCTGAACGCCCTGCCAAAAGCAGAACTGCACCTGCACCTTGAAGGTTCTCTAGAGCCCGAGTTGCTGTTCTCGCTGGCCGAGCGCAACAAAGTCGCCCTCCCCTGGAACGATGTTGAAACCTTGCGCAAGGCCTATGCCTTCAACAACCTGCAAGAGTTTCTCGACCTCTACTACAAAGGCGCGGACGTACTGCGCACCTCTCAGGATTTCTACGACCTGACCTGGGCTTACCTGTTGCGCTGCAAGGCTCAGAACGTCATTCACACCGAACCCTTCTTCGACCCGCAAACCCACACCGACCGTGGCGTACCGTTTGAAGTGGTACTGAATGGCATCGCCGCTGCACTCAAAGACGGCGAACAGCAACTGGGTATCACCAGCGGCTTGATCCTGAGCTTCCTGCGCCACCTGAGCGAAGAAGAAGCGCAAAAAACCCTCGACCAGGCACTGCCATTTCGCGATGCATTTGTCGCCGTAGGCCTGGACAGCTCAGAAATGGGCCACCCACCGAGCAAGTTCCAGCGCGTGTTTGACCGTGCCCGCCACGAAGGTTTTCTGACCGTGGCCCACGCCGGCGAAGAAGGCCCGCCGGAGTACATCTGGGAAGCCCTCGACCTGCTGAAAATCCAGCGTATCGACCACGGCGTACGCGCGATTGAAGACGAACGCTTGATGCAACGCATCATCGACGAGCAAATCCCGCTGACCGTGTGCCCGCTGTCCAACACCAAACTGTGCGTGTTCGATCACATGTCGCAACACAACATTCTCGACATGCTCGAGCGCGGCGTAAAAGTCACCGTCAACTCCGACGACCCGGCCTATTTCGGCGGTTACGTGACCGAGAACTTCCACGCGCTGTACACCGACCTGGGCATGACCCAGGACCAAGCCAAACGCCTGGCGCAAAATAGCCTCGACGCACGCCTGATCAAACCGTAAAAACCCGGCCTTGTAGGAGCGAGCTCGCCTCGCGATCTTTTGATCCTTTAAAAAGATCGCGAGACAAGCTCGCTCCTACAAGGCACTACGCTGCCCCGCCAACTCCGCACACCGCTCAATCAGCATGTCGCGCAGCAACTTCACCGGTTTGCTCAACTGGGCGCGATGCCCGCACAGCAAATTCAATGGCGCACGCTCGCAGGTCAATTCCGGCAATAACACCTTGAGCCTGCCCGCCGTCACATCCTGCGCCACGTCCAGCCACGACTTGTACGCAATCCCCGCCCCGGCAATCGCCCACAAACGCACCACATCAGCATCATCACTAAAACGGTCACCGCTCACCGTCAGCCCCAGCTCGCGCTTACCGTCGTTAAATTGCCAATGGTCATGCACGCGCGTCCCGAGCATGTACAGCAGGCAGTTATGTTGCAGCAAATGTTCAAGCTGACGCGGCTCGCCTCGGCGCGCCAAATAGTCGGGTGATGCGCACAGTACGCGGCGGTTGTCGGTGGCAACCGGCAGCGCCACCAGGCTGGAGTCTTCCGGCTCACCGTAACGCAGGGCGATATCCACAGGCTGGCGGAACAGATCGGCAATCCGGTCGCCCAGCAATAGACGTACGGTCAACTGCGGGTGTTCACGCTGAAACGCGTCCAGCCAGGGCAACAACAGGTTACGTCCAAAGTCTGAGGGCGCTGATAGCTGCAACACCCCGCTCACCTGATCTTGCCCGCGGGCTAAAAGGCGGCGCCCTTCATCCAGGCTGCTCAAGGCCGTTCGCGCATAGTCGAGAAAGCCTTGCCCCTCGGCTGTCAGGCGCAGGCTGCGTGTGGAGCGCGCCAACAATCGAACCCCTAACTGCGCTTCGATCCGCTTGAGGGCTGCACTGGCCACTGCTGGCGACAAATCCATCACCCGCGCTGCTGCCGACAAACTGCCCAAGTCAGCAGCACGCACAAACAGTTGCAGGTCATCGAAGCGCAGCATTCATCGCCACCATTATCAAAAAAATATTGAAAGAGACTGCTGTTTTAGCCGGTTTTATCGCTCAGTGAAATGGTTAATCATCGATTCACTTTTCGTACTCACTGTCAGGACATGCCCCATGAAAGCTATCGCCTATTACCAGTCGTTGCCGATCCAGGACCCTAACGCCCTGCAAGACATCGAACTGCCCGAGCCAGTGGCCGGCCCGCGTGACGTGTTGGTTGAAGTCAAAGCCATCTCGGTCAACCCGGTGGACACCAAGGTCCGCCAAAACGCACAGCCGGAGGGCGGTGCCGCCAAAGTGCTGGGTTGGGACGTGGCCGGGGTGATCAAGGCGGTCGGCAGTGACGTCAGCCTGTTCAAGGTCGGTGACAACGTATTCTACGCCGGGTCTATCGCCCGGGCGGGCGGCAACAGCGAGCTGCACGTGGTCGATGAGCGAATCGTCGGGCACATGCCAAAAAGCCTGGGTTTTGCTGAAGCCGCTGCACTGCCGCTGACCGCCATTACCGCCTGGGAATTGTTGTTCGAACGCCTGGCTATTAAAGAAGGCAAAACCGATGAGCAGCAAAGCCTGTTGATTGTCGGCGCAGCAGGCGGGGTCGGCTCGATCCTGACCCAACTGGCCAGCCAGTTGACCGCCCTCAAGGTGATCGGTACTGCATCACGCCCCGAGACCCAAGCCTGGGTTCGCGAACTGGGCGCCGATGTGGTCATCGACCACACCCAGCCATTGAGCGAAGCACTCAAAGCTCAGGGCATCGACGCGGTAACCCACGTCGCCAGCCTGACGCAAACCGATCAGCACCTCGACCAACTGGTCGAAGCCCTTGCCCCACAAGGCAAGTTCGCTTTGATCGACGATCCGAAAACCTTCGACATCACCAAGCTCAAACGCAAGAGCCTGTCGCTGCACTGGGAATTCATGTACACCCGCTCACTGTTCGAAACCCCGGACATGATTGCGCAACACACCCTGCTCAATCGGGTAGCTGAACTAATCGACGCGGGCACTTTGCGCACCACCGTAGGCGAACACTTTGGCACCATCAACGCCGCCAACCTGCGCCGCGCACACGCGCTGCTGGAAAGCGGCAAGGCCAAAGGCAAAATCGTGCTTGAAGGGTTCTGATCACAGCGAGGGGACTAAAACGGTCAATTTTTAACCGTCAGTCAGAGACTTGATGCCTGTCATATTCTGCGGCGCTTTCAGGCATACACTGGCCGCCTTTGCCAACCAAAGGAGGCCAGCAATGAAAATCCTGATAAAGGCGTTAGCAAAATCTCCTGACTGCCAATGGCAGGTTCAAATCGACCAGCAAGCCGTTAACTTTCGCACAAAGGCTGAGGCCAAAGCCTTTGTGGATACGTTGAAATCGCGCTTGCAGGCCCCGCACAAATTGCCCGAACCCATGGCAGTGTGATTCAGACTGTGTCCTCGGCGGCGATCCGCGCCTGATACACACGGCGGGTCGCCATGCCGATCGTCACGGCCAACACCCCGCACAAGGTGATCACCATCGCCATTGGCATTGCCGTGCCATCATGCAAAACACCCACGAGTGACGCCGCACCGGCGGCCACACTGAACTGCAAAAAGCCCAGCATCGCCGAAGCACTGCCCGCCCGTGCGCCCTGCCCATTCATGGCACACGCCGAGGCATTGGGGATGATGCAGCCCAGACTGGCGATGCAGATAAACAGCGGAATCAACAACGGCCACAGTTGCTCGGTATGCAGGGCGCTAATGCCCAGCAATGCCACACCTGCCGCCAGATAAACCCACACCGTACGCGCCAGCAAAAAGGCCGGTTGGCGCTTGGCCAGCAACCGGGCGTTCACTTGCGCCACCAAAATAAAGCCCGCCGCGTTACTGCCGAACAACCAGCCGTAGTGTTCCGCAGGCACGCCATACAGCTTGATAAAGACGAAAGGTGAACCCGCAATGTAGGCAAACATCCCGGCCATTGCGATCCCCCCCGTCAGGGCATGCCCCAAGAACTCGCGATCCTTGAGCAAACGGCCGTATTGGCGCAGCGCCCCCGACAACGGTTGGCGCGGCACGTTGGCCGGCAAGCTTTCCGGCAATCCCAATGCCACTGCCAGGGCGGCCAGTGCACTGAAGCCGGTCAGCGCGATAAAGATCGACTGCCAGCCGTACACATTAACCAGCAGGCCGCCGAGCATCGGCGCCAAAATCGGCGCCAGGCCCATCACCAGCATGAGCTGCGAGAACACCTTGGCCGAGCCCACCGCATCGCACTTGTCACTGACAATCGCACGTGACAGCACCATCCCGGCACACCCG
The DNA here is from genome assembly GCF_009600525.1 of Pseudomonas sp. FSL R10-1350. Lineage (NCBI taxonomy): Bacteria > Pseudomonadati > Pseudomonadota > Gammaproteobacteria > Pseudomonadales > Pseudomonadaceae > Pseudomonas > Pseudomonas sp. FSL R10-1350. The sequence goes on along the minus strand of NZ_WIVR01000067.1, from coordinate 13,366 downwards.
CCCAGCGCCTGGACAAACCGTGCACCAATCAGCCACTCGAGCGTGGGCGCAACCGCGCAGGCCAAAGAACCCAGGGTAAACAGGCCAACACCCACCAGCAGCGGCACACGACGACCGAAGCGGTCAGCCAGCGGGCCGTACGCCAGTTGGCCGATGGACAAACCCAGGAAATACACCGCAAGGGTCAACTGGATGTGCGTTTCATCGGTGGCAAAGGCTAGCGCCATCGCCGGGAACCCAGGCAAGTAGAAATCGATCGCCAAGGGCCCAAAAGCGCTGAGCGCGCCGAGAATCAGGAGAGTTCTAACGTTCATCAGTTGTCCAAATCGTACTGCGGTTAGCGCGGTACGACAGTCTAGCTGTGGTTGCAGACGATGAACATTAAGTTAGCGAGCTATCTAATAAATCACCTGTAGGAGCGATCTTTTGATCCTGGCTCTTTTTACGGCCGCTGCGCGCCCGGACGTAGCCTCGCAAGGCTCGTCAACTGCTACGGGCGTACGCGATACAACTGTAGGAGCGAGCTTGCCTCGCGATCTTTTGATTGTTTAAAAGATCGCGAGGCTTTTCTGCGTCAAGCCGTGGCTAGCACGTCAAAACCGGCACCTTCAATCGCGCCGACGATGTCTTTTGCTGCCAACGAGCTCTCGACCTTCACCGTTTTGGTCTTCAGGTCCACGTCGACTTTAGACTGCGGATCAAGGCGCTGAATCGCGTTGGTCACACCGCGAACACAGCCACCACAGGTCATTCCATCCACTGTAAACGTTTGCATGACATGCCTCCTTTGATTGAGATAGCCACAGCTTCCACCTTGCCATCGTGGCAAGGTCAAGCCCCTTGTTGCATGAGCACACTGGCAATCTGACCTTGGCTCGGCCAAGCTGAATGCCTTCTGATTTAAAAACAAGGTACCGAGCCATGCGCGGGTCCGCTTTGAGCCTAGTCAGTTTTTTAACCCTGGCCGCCTTGCCGCTGTGGGCCAATGCCGATCAAGACTACGGCGTTTTGATCATTTCTCGCGAACGCCTCGAAGTCCCCACCAACTGCGAAGTCGGGGTGTACATCGACGATCAATTGGCCGGGCGATTGTTTCAAGAGCAGGCGCTGTCTTTCAATTTGCCCGCCGGCAATGTCGGCATTCGCCTCAAGCTGCTGCCCGGTCAGGCGCCGGGTTGCTTGCCCGGCATGCTGGTGCCGCCCGCGCAGCAGTTCACGCTTAAAGCCGGTGATGTACGCAAATACCGGATCGCGCTGGGCAAGGACGGCATGTACCTCAAACCCGCCAAATTGGAATACTGACCACACGCCACGAAATAACCCACAGCAGTGGCCTTGACCTTGCCACGGGGTCAAGGTCGATTCTATGGACAGATAACTTCTTAAGGAGGACTGCTCGTGCCCACCCAATTCGATCTGCCGATTGACGGTATGACCTGTGCCAGTTGCGCCGGCCGCGTGGAAAAAGCCTTGGCCAAGGTGCCGGGGGTTGAAAGCGTCAGCGTCAACCTGGCCACTGAGCAGGCGCGTATTCAGGCCCCGGCCGACAGCCTGGCGGCACTGGTCGACGCCGTGCAGCAAGCTGGTTACAGCGTTCCAGCTCACAGCCTGGAGCTGGACGTGGGCGGCATGACCTGCGCGTCCTGCTCAGGGCGCGTGGAAAAAGCCCTCAGCAAAGTCCCAGGCGTCGAGCGTGTCAGCGTCAACCTGGCCAACGAGCGGGCCCACGTCGAGCTGCTTGGCCACGTCGACCCGGCCCAACTGATCGACGCGGTTAACCAGGCCGGCTATTCAGCCAGTCTGCACCAGGCAAACAACCCGCACGCCGTGCAGGACGATCAGCAAAAGCGCTTGCAGCGCGAACGCTGGGCGTTGGTGCTGGCAATTGTCCTGGCGTTACCGCTGGTTCTGCCGATGCTGCTGATGCCATTGGGGATTCACTGGATGCTGCCCGCGTGGGCACAGTTCGTACTCGCCACCCCGGTGCAATTTGTGTTGGGCGCACGCTTTTATCGTGCCGCCTGGAAGGCCGTCAAAGCAGGCGCAGGCAACATGGACCTGCTGGTCGCCCTCGGCACCAGCGCGGGCTACGGCCTGAGCCTCTACGAATGGGCCATCGCCGCGCCCGGCACCACACCGCATCTGTACTTCGAAGCCTCGGCCGTGGTCATCGCGCTGGTACTGCTGGGCAAATACCTCGAAAGCCGCGCCAAACGCCAGACCGCCAGCGCCATTCGTGCCCTTGAAGCCCTGCGCCCGGAGCGCGCCTTGCGCGTGGTTGATGGCCAGGAACAAGACGTCGCCATCAGCGACCTGCGCCTCAATGACCTGGTGCTGGTCAAACCCGGCGAGCGTTTTCCGGTGGATGGCGAAGTGGTCGAAGGCCAAAGCCACGCCGACGAAGCCCTAATCAGCGGCGAAAGCCTGCCCGTGCCGAAACAGCCTGGGGATAAAGTCACCGGCGGCGCGATCAATGGCGAGGGCCGTCTGGTGATCAAAACCTTGGCCCTGGGCACCGAAACCGTCCTCGCACGCATCATTCGCCTGGTCGAAGACGCGCAGGCCGGTAAAGCGCCGATCCAGAAGTTGGTAGATAAAGTCAGCCAGGTGTTCGTCCCCGTGGTGCTCTTGATTGCCCTCGCCACTCTGCTCGGCTGGTGGCTCTACGGCGCCCCCATTGAAACGGCCCTGATCAACGCCGTGGCTGTGCTGGTTATCGCCTGCCCGTGTGCGCTGGGGTTGGCGACACCCACGGCGATCATGGCCGGGACCGGTGTGGCCGCCCGCTTCGGGATCTTGATCAAAGACGCCGAAGCGCTGGAGCGTGCACACGAAGTGAGCGCCGTGGTCTTCGACAAAACCGGCACCCTCACCTCCGGCACCCCGCAAATCGCCCACCTGGCTGCGCTGGACGGTGACGAAACCCACTTGTTGCAAGCCGCAGGCGCCCTGCAACGCGGCAGCGAACACCCCTTGGCCAAGGCCGTACTCGACGCCTGCGCCGCACGGCAGTTAAACGTGCCGGATGTAGCAGACAGCCAGTCCCTGACCGGGCGTGGCATCGCCGGCACACTCGAAGGCCGTCGTCTGGCCTTGGGCAATCGCCGCCTGCTCGACGAAACCGGCCTCACCCCAGGTTCGCTAGCAAACTCCGCAACCGCCTGGGAGAACGAAGGCCGCACCCTGTCGTGGCTCATCGAACAAAGTCCCGAGCCCCGCGTGCTCGGCCTGTTTGCCTTTGGTGACACCCTTAAAACCGGCGCGCAGTCCGCGATCCAGCAACTTACCGCCCGCCACATTAGCAGCCACTTGCTGACCGGCGACAACCGCGGCAGCGCCCGTGTGGTCGCCCAAGCGTTGGGCATTACCGACGTGCACGCCGAAGTCTTGCCCGCCGACAAGGCAGCCACGGTGGCTGAACTGAAAAAAACCGGCGTGGTGGCGATGGTCGGCGACGGCATCAACGACGCCCCGGCACTGGCCGCAGCCGATATTGGTATCGCCATGGGCGGCGGCACCGACGTGGCCATGCAGGCTGCGGGCATTACCCTGATGCGCGGCGACCCGCGACTGGTGCCCGCCGCCCTGGACATCAGCCGTAAAACCTATGCAAAAATCCGCCAGAACCTGTTCTGGGCGTTTGTCTACAACGTGATCGGCATTCCGCTGGCCGCCTTTGGCTTCCTCAACCCGGTACTGGCGGGCGCGGCCATGGCATTCTCCAGCGTCAGCGTGGTCAGCAACGCGCTGTTACTGAAGTTCTGGAAACCCGACGATCTAGAGTGAGGAGGCAACTGTCATGAATATCGGCCAGGCCGCCAAGCACAGCGGCCTGAGCGCCAAAATGATTCGTTACTACGAGTCCATTGGCTTGCTCAAACCCGCCCACCGCAGCGACAGCGGCTATCGCCTGTACAGCGACGACGACCTGCACACATTGGCGTTTATCAAGCGTTCGCGGGACCTGGGGTTTTCACTGGAAGAGGTCGGCAAACTGCTGACCTTATGGCAAGACCGCCAGCGCGCCAGCGGCGACGTAAAAGCCCTGGCGCGCCAACACATCGAGGCGTTGAATCAAAAGATTGTTGAACTGAGCAGCCTGCGTGACACCCTGCAAGTGCTGGTCGAAAGCTGCCAGGGCGACCACCGCCCCGACTGCCCGATCCTCAAAGACCTGGAGTCGGGGGCGTGCTGCACCCCATAACCCTGTAACCCTGTAGTCGCTGCCGAGGCACGAAGGCTGCGATCGAGTGCGCAGCGCTCGCATTTTTACGACGGCTTCGCCGCCGATCGCAGCCTTCGTTCCTCGTCAGCGACTACAGCTAAGGCTCACAGCACCATCATCAACACTTTGCCGATCATCAACACGCTGACCACCGCACACAGCACCGCAAAGCCCTGCTGCATCCGCTGGCCCGAAACCTTCGGCGCCAGCACGCGGCCGATGATCATCCCCGCCAGCGTCGCGCTAATAAACAGCACGCCCTGTTCCGACAGGCTAAAGCCCTGATACACCAGATGCCCCAAGGTGCCCAAAGACACCAGCGCCACCACCATCAGCGACGTGGCGACAATCCCGTGCATCGGCACGTCACTGAATTTGCGAAACGCCGGGACGATCAAAAAACCACCGCCCACCCCCAGCAACCCGGTCAACAACCCCGCCGAGGCGCCGATCGACACCAACGTGGTGGCGCAGCGCAGGTCCCACTTCAAGTGCCCGGTAGACGGGTTGAGCTGGCAGTTTTTATGTTCCATGTCTTCATCAGACGGGCAGCCCGCCCGGGCTTTCAAAAACATGCGCGCCGAGACAAACACCATCACGCCACCAAACAAGGCCATCAGTACCGCTCCGGGCAGTAGCTTGGCCAAGTGCAGCCCCAATGGCGACGCCAGCCAGCCGGCACCGGCCATTAGCGCGGCCGCCTTGTAGCGCACCAAGCCTTTGCGCAACCCGTCTATAGCACCCACCGACGCCGCCACACCCACCGCCAATAACGCAACAGGCGTGGCCTCAACCAGCGTCCAGCCCAAGCCCAGGGTCAACGCCGGGATGGCCAAAATACCGCCGCCCGCGCCGGTCAGCCCCAACAGCAAGCCCACCAGCGCGCCCAAGATCATAATCAGCATGGTTGAACTCAGTCCGGCTTGCAGTCAGTAAACCATTCACGCCCTTTGAGCATCCCTTGCCAGTAGAACCAAGGCAGTAATGTTGCCTTCAGGAACCAGGCAGACTGTCTTGGCACGGTAGGATCCATCGGAAAGGTCGGCAGGAGTTTTCCGCCATAACCGAACTCGGCCAGAATCACTTTGCCTTTTTCGACCGTCAGCGGGCACGAGCCATAACCGTCATAACGCTTGGGCAATGCACGGCCCTGGCGCAGGGCAATCAGGTTGTCTGCCACCACCACGACTTGCTTGCGCGCTGCCGCTGCCGTTTTGGCATTACTGGTGCCGCACACATCGCCCGCTGCAAAAATCTCGGGGTAGCGCGGATGCTGCAAGGTGGCCGGGTCGGTTTCAAACCAGCCCGCCTTGTCGGCCAGTTCGCTGCGACGGATCACGTCCGGGGCTTGTTGCGGCGGCACGACATGCAGCATGTCGAAGCGCTTCTCGACCCGCGAGACCTGTCCATCGGCAGCGGTCACATCAAACCAGGCGGTCTTGTTCGGGCCGTCAACTTTGACCAGATTGGACTGGAACGCCAATTGCGCCTTGTAGGCTTCCACGTATTTCATCAACGGCGGGACAAAGGTCGGGACGCCAAACAACGCCGCACCCGCCAGGTTGAACTCCACCGAAACCGACGCCAGCACACCCTGCTTGCGCCAGTAATCACACGACAGATACATCGCTTTTTGCGGCGCACCGGCACACTTGATCGGCATCCCCGGTTGCGTGAACAGCGCCTTGCCACCGCGCAGCGAGCGCACCAGTTCCCAGGTGTAGGGCGCCAGATCATGCCGGTAATTGGACGTTACGCCATGTTTGCCGAGGGTTTCTTCCAGGCCTTCGATCTTCTCCCAGGCCAGTTGCAAGCCAGGGCACACAATCAACTGCTGATAACCCAGCTCAGTGCCGTCACTGAGCAGCACCACCTTGCGCTGCGGCGCAAACGCACACAGCGACGCCTTCACCCACTGCGCCCCTTTGGGCATCACCTCGCCGGTGGGCCGCACCGTGTCTCGCACGTCGTAGGCACCGCCGCCCACCAGAGTCCACGCGGGCTGATAGTAGTGCTCGGTATTGGGCTCGATCACGGCAATGCGCAAAGACGCATCGCGCTTCAACAAGCTTGCCGTCACCGACAGCCCGGCCGAGCCGCCGCCCACCACCACGACATCAAACTGGCGCACTTCACGCGCGCCTTGGGTCGCGGCCTCATAGAGTTTTGAAGACCGATTGCCCGTGCGGCAAAACGCCAACACCGGCTTGGGCAACTCAGCCAGCAACTCACGCAGTTGTTGCGCCTGTTCCGCGGTTGCGCCGGTGGTCTGCACCGGCAAATAAGCAAAACTCAGCCCCAACGCCTCGGCGGCCTGCTGCATAACGCCGTGCTCGGGTTGCTCGGGGCCGCCTTCATGATCGGGACGGTTGCACACCACACTGCGAAAACCCAGTGCGGGCAAGGCTTGGAGGTCAGACGGCGCGAGCTGGCCAGACACCGAGAACGTGGCGTCGATTCGCTTGATGTTTTGCTCCATTGGGCACTCCAGGCACAACAAAAATGAATGGAATAAGGGGGCGGTGAACGTCGTGGGCAACGGCCCGCATCACTTCTTCAGCGCTTGACCGCAATACAGACCCGACAACGTTTGCATCACAGACACCACTTCGAAACTGGCGAGGGAGTAGTAAATATATTTCCCCATGCGCCGGGTGTTGACCATGCCTTCATCGCGCAACACGCCGAGCTGTTGCGACAGAGTGGGCTGGCGGATCCCGGTCAGGTCTTCAAGCTCACCGACATTGCGTTCGCCTTGCGTCAGCTGGCACAGCAACAGCAGCCGGTCTTCATTGGCAAGGGCTTTGAGAAGGGTGCAGGCTTTGGACGCAGAATCGCGCAGAAGGCCGATCTCTTCACTGGTGAGTTGGGCAGACATGGAGAGCTCCGTGACGTAATGGTCGACAGTCTACGTCTCGATAATATATGTTTCAATATATTGAAATATCTTTTGATTCACGTGAGGCCCTTCATGCACGCCGACATTCAAGGTTTCTACGACCCCAATACCTCAACCGTGAGCTACGTGGTGTACGAAGCAGACGGTAGCGAGTGCGCCATCATTGACCCGGTGCTCGACTACAACGCTGCCGCCGGGCGCATCAGTACCGACAGCGCCGACAGCATCATCAGGTTTGTAGAAGCCCACGGCCTAAAGGTGCAGTGGTTGCTGGAGACCCACGCCCACGCAGACCATTTGTCTGCCAGCGCCTACCTCAAGCAAAAGCTCGGCGGGCACATCGGCATTGGCTCGGCGATTACCCAAGTCCAGGGCGTGTTTCGCGATATCTACAACCTGGAGCCTGAGTTCAGACTCGACGGCTCGCAATTCGACCATTTATTCGAGCCGGACGAGGTATTCCACATTGGCCGCCTGCACGTGCGCGCGCTCCATGTGCCGGGGCACACGCCAGCCGACATGGCCTACCAGCTCGAAGACCACAGCATCTTTGTCGGTGACACCCTTTTCATGCCGGATGTCGGCACCGCGCGTTGCGACTTTCCGGGGGGCGATGCGCAGCAGTTGTATCACTCCATCAAGCGCCTGCTGAGTTTGCCGGCCGATACCCGACTGTTGATGTGCCACGACTACCCGCCCGCCGGGCGCGAAGCCTCGTGGTCGACCACGGTGGGCGAGCAGCGGGCGCGCAATATCCACGTGAACGACAGCGTGCCACTGGCCGACTTTGTCGACATGCGCACCACCCGCGACGCCACCTTGGGCGTACCGGCCCTGTTGATCCCGGCCATCCAGGTCAACATCCGCGCCGGCAACCTGCCGCCCGCCGATGAAAGCGGCCTGCGCAGCCTGAAAATCCCGCTCAACCGGTTTTAAAAATGGCGGGCATAAAAAATCCGGCCAAGGCCGGATTTTTTATTCATCGAATCACTGCATCCACGGCGGAGGCGGCTCTTCGGCCTTACTCGGTGGCGCATCATCTGCGGCTCGCACCGCTTGACGACGTTCTTCGTCCAGACGGGCCGCTTCGATCTCGCGGATCACACCGCCGACATCCGCCAGCTCTTCCGGCTCATCAAACTCGCCAGTCAACACGCTGGTCGGCTGCAGGGTGCCCGCTTCGTAAAGCGCCCACATTTCCTTGGCGTAGCGGGTTTTCTTCAACTCCGGCGCAAAGCGTCCGAAGTACAAAGCCATGTTGCCCACGTCACGCTCCAGCATGTTGAACGCGTGGTTGTTGCCCGCTGCATCCACCGCCTGTGGCAAGTCGATAATCACCGGGCCGGTTGGCGTCAGTAACACGTTGAACTCAGACAAGTCGCCGTGAACCAGCCCCGTGCAGAGCATCAGCACGATCTGGGAAATCAGGTACGCGTGGTATTCGCGCGCCTGATCCGGCTCCAGCACCACATCGTTCAAGCGCGGTGCCGCGTCGCCGTATTCATCGGCCACCAGTTCCATCAGCAGCACGCCTTCGAGGAAGTCGAACGGCTTGGGCACTCGTACACCGGCGCCCGCCAGCCGGAACAGCGCGGCTACTTCGGCGTTCTGCCAGGCGTCTTCGGTTTCTTTACGACCGTACTTCGAGCCCTTGGCCATCGCTCGGGCCTGACGGCTGTTGCGAACCTTGCGACCCTCCTGATATTCAGCGGCCTGCCGGAAACTTCGTTTGTTAGCCTCCTTGTAAACCTTGGCGCATCGCAGCTCTTTGCCGCAGCGGACCACATAAACAGCTGCTTCTTTGCCACTCATGAGTGGGCGCAGCACCTCGTCGATCAGACCGTCCTCGATCAGGGGTTCTAAGCGTTTTGGAGTCTTCATCAGCTTTTATTGTGGGTCCTTTGTTACCAAACACGCGAATGTCACTCGTTATACGGCAATCCACTCACTACGGGGAGAGGGGGACCGTGCAAGAGTCGCTTGTAGGCACGCCATGTGCCAAAAATCCCGACGTTAGCCGCTCTGGATAATAGACGAGCGCCAACCATCGGGCATCGACTAATCCCGTTGATTCAGCGCGCACCCTACTAGAGCCGAGCAAAATGTATGCAGGGCGTTTCCGAAAATAGCCCGATCACTGTCGGAATAACTCGCCGGGCGTGAAGCCAAACATTTTTTTAAAGGCGGCAATAAAGGCCGACGTGGATTCATAGCCACATGACAACGCCGCCAGAGTCACGCTGCCGCCCTCCTCCAGCACCCGCAAAGACGACAGCAAGCGCATACGCTGGCGCCAACTGCGAAAACTCATGCCGGTTTCCCGGTCAAACAATCGCATCAGGGTTTTTTCCGACGTGCCCAAGCGCTCGGCCCACACGCTGAGCGTCACTTCAGCCTCAGGGTTTTCAATCAGCTCATTGCACAGCGCCAACAACCGCGCATGACGCGGCAATGGCAGCGAAAAACCGACCTGGTTCAGGCCCGCCAACTGATCGAGCAACACCTGCACCAAACGTTCTTCAGGGCTGCCGCCTTGTGGATACTCCACCGGCAAGGCGCAAAAACGTTTGATCAGCTCGCGCGCCAGCGGTGTCACCTCCAATACCCGGCAATGTTCGGGTGCCCACAGGCAATCCTCACGGCGCACGTACACGCTGCGCATCTCGGCGCGCATTGAGGTCACCACCTCATGCTCCAGCCCGGCCGGGATCCAGATGCCCCACTGCGGCGGCGCATAAAAACTGCCTTCGTCGGTGTGCACACCCAACACGCCACTGATGGCATACGAAAACTGCACCCAATCATGTCGATGGCGTGGCGTCCACGAGCCCGCGCCCAAACTCTCGGCGCGCGCGTACAGCGGCCGAGGCAAGGTTGTGAGTGCAGGAATGGCGCGTTCGGCACCACGTTGTCCGTTTGGCGGCATTGGTTGGCCTTATGTCGCAAGACGTCAGATAAACCCGACGTTAGGCTAAGTCATCAATTCTTACAATGCTCTGGTGCCCACGATGCCTGTGTTCAAACACCTCAAACGCCTGTTCACAGACTGGTTTCTGTGCGGCATGTTACTGGCGACTTTACTCGCCTACGTCTTCCCGACGTTCGGCAGCACTGGCGGCGGCATGCACGCGGAAGTGGTGATCAACATCGGCGTGTTCCTGGTGTTCTTCCTGCACGGGGTCAACCTGTCCAGCGAGCAAATCCGCCACGGCCTGAAAAATATCCGCCTGCACTTCATGGTTCAGGGCTTCACCTTTATCGTCTTCCCGCTGATCTGGGTGGTCGCCAACAAGTTGTTGGGCGCGCACATTCCGCCGCTGCTGATGCTGGGGTTCTTCTACCTTTGCGCCCTGCCTTCGACCATTTCCTCGTCCGTGGCCCTCACCGGCAGCGCGGGGGGCAACGTGCCTGCAGCGATTCTCAACGCCAGTCTGTCGAGCGTACTGGGGATATTTCTCACGCCCTTGCTGGTGAGCTTTGTGGTCGGCAGCGGCTCGGGCGGTATCGACCTGGGCTCAACCCTGCTCGATCTGTGCGCCATGCTGTTGCTGCCATTGGTGCTTGGGCAACTGGTGCGCCCGCTGTTCGGACGCTTTTTCGCCCGCCACAAGCGCTACACCAATATCTGCGACAAAGTGGTGATCTTGCTGCTGGTGTACGCGGCGTTCTGTAACTCGATGGTCTCGGGCATGTGGCAACAGCAAGGCACCTCGGTGATCTTCAGCGCCCTGGTTGGCAGCGCGATCTTGCTCGCCATCATCCTGTGGCTGACCACCCGCACTGCGCGCGCCTTGAAATTCAGCACCGCCGATGAAATCGCCGCCGTGTTCTGCGCCAGCAAAAAATCCCTGGCGGCGGGCGCCCCGATGGCGGCCTTGATCTTCGGCGCCAACCCCGGCCTTGGCCTGATTTTGCTGCCGATCATGATCTACCACCCGCTGCAACTGATCGTCTGCTCGGTGATGGCTGAAAGCTACGCCAGCCGCAATCAGCGAGAAAAGGCCGAACAAAACGCCACGGCCGTGGCCGCCAGCTAAGCTTCATCTTTTTGTGGGAGCGGGCTTGCTCGCGATGCAGACAACGCGGTTTTTGAGTTAACCCGCGTCGATACAATCGCGAGCAAGCCCGCTCCCACACACATCAGTCCCGCTCAAGAATCGCCGTCACACCCTGCCCACCGGCCGCGCAGATCGAGATCAACCCTCGGCCCTGCCCGGCCGTAGCCAGCAACTTGGACAAGTTGGTGACGATGCGCCCACCCGTCGCGGCAAACGGATGCCCAACGGCCAGCGAACTGCCTTTGACGTTCAGCTTGCTGCGGTCAATGGACCCCAGCGGCGCCTCCAGCCCCAGCCTTGTCCGGCAGTATTCGGCGTCTTCCCACGCCTTCAAGGTGCACAGCACCTGGGCGGCAAACGCCTCATGAATCTCGTAGTAGTCAAAGTCCTGCAAAGTCAGGCCATTACGCGCCAGCAGCCGTGGGACCGCATACACCGGCGCCATCAGTAACCCTTCGGCTCCGTGTACGAAATCCACCGCCGCCGATTCGCCATCGCGCAGGTAAGCCAACACCGGCAACCCCCGCGCCTTGGCCCACTCCTCACTCGCCAATAACACCACGGACGCGCCATCAGTCAGCGGCGTCGAGTTACCCGCCGTCAAGGTGCCTTTGGCGCTGCGCTCGAACACCGGTTTTAGCGCGGCCAGCTTCTCCAGGGTCAGCTCGGGGCGCAGGTTATTGTCGCGGCGCAGCCCCTGAAACGGGGTGAGCAAATCGTCTTCCCAGCCCTCGTGATACGCCGCCGACAACGCCTGATGGCTGTGCAAGGCCAAGGCATCCTGCTCGTCCCGGGGGATATGCCAGGTTTGCGCCATCAACTCGCAGTGCTGGCCCATGGACAAGCCGGTACGCGGCTCGCCATTACGCGGGAAGGCCGGTTTCAAAAAGCTTGGGCGCAATTGCAGCAAGGCTTTGACCTTGTCCAGCGGCGCCTTGGTGCGATTGAGCTGCAACAGCCATTTGCGCAGGCCGTCATTCAGGCCAATCGGCACGTCCGAGGCGCTGTCGACACCCCCGGCAATCGCACAGTCAATCTGCCCGAGGGCAATTTTATTGGCCACCAACAACGCCGCTTCCAGGCCGGTGCCGCAGGCTTGTTGCAGGTCATAGGCGGGGGTTTGTGGTGACAGGCGTGAGCCCAGCACGCACTCGCGGGTCAGGCTGAAGTCCCTGGAGTCCTTGAGCACCGCCCCGGCCACCACTTCGCCCATGCGCAACCCGTGCAGGTTGTAGCGCTCAATCAGCCCCTCCAGCGCAGCGGTCAACATCGTCTGATTGCTGGCCGTCGCGTACGCTCCGTTAGCGCGGGCAAATGGAATTCGATTACCGCCAATAATGGCTACTCGACGCAAACTCATAAGATGTTCCCTATTCTTTCAAGGCCATTGATCGTTACAAGCGTAGGTCCTATCGCTGATAACGAACGACCATGACGTGTTTGTGGTCAACCCTTTGAACCCCATCTGTCGGAGAGTGTTCCATGTCAGACCGTTATATCGACTTTGCCAACTCATCCATCGGCCACCGCGTGGTCGGTGCATTGGGTCTGCCGACACCGGTACGACTGGAACGCTGGCAAGCGGGCCGCCTGCGCCCGGTAGAAGGTGCACTGCTGTTGGGGGGCGGTGCATTGGCCGCGACGGTCGGGGCTTTTGCGCAAAAACTCACCGATGCCGTATTTGCCTACGGCCCCGGCGAGTGGTCGGCCAACCCGTGGATACCCGGCCAGGGGCCCAAGCTCAAGGCCGTGGTATTCGATGCCAGCGAACTGCTGTACACCGACCAGCTCAAACAATTGCGAGAGTTCTTCCAGCCACTGCTGCGCAGCCTGGCGCCCAGTGCGCACATCGTGATCCTCGGCCGCGCCCCCGAAACCCAGCGTGATCCGTTTGCCGCCAGCGCCCAACGCGCCCTTGAAGGCTTTGCCCGCTCATTGGCCAAAGAGCTGCGCAGCGGCGGCACCTTGCAACTGCTGTATGTCGGCGAAGGGGCTGAAGACCAACTAGAAGGCGCGCTGCGTTTTTTCCTCTCGCCCAAAAGTGCCTTTGTCAGCGGCCAGGTGCTGCGCCTGAGCCCATGCGCCACGCAGGTGCCGGACTGGACGCGGCCATTGGCCGGGCGTAAAGCCTTGGTCACCGGCGCAGCGCGGGGCATTGGTGCGTCGATTGCCGAAACCCTGGCC
>NZ_WIVR01000066.1:0-25486 GCF_009600525.1 Pseudomonas sp. FSL R10-1350 | reverse complement strand
CCCGCGCGCGCTCTTCAACTCTAGACCCAGTTTGCTGCGCGACAGCGCGGCGTCGAAGACGGGGCGGCCCCTCCTACCCCTTTGTCCACAGCATTGACCACCTTGGGCCGTTTGCGAGTGACGTGTTATCCCTCGCGTACACGTATGACGCTTTGCAAAGCCCGGACCCACACGATCCGGCCTGCCACGCATTACGCGTCCAGCCCTGCCTGCCAAGCCTGCAGCAAGGCGTCGCCGGGTTACGGGTCGGTATTCTCACCGATTACTTTGACACCTATGCCAGCCCGCCTGCGCGTGCGGCGGCCCAGTTGGCTGCCAAACTGCTGGGGGCGACGGATGAAGTCCACTGGCCGAGCCCTGCCCAAGCGCGAGCCGCTGCTTTCATCATCACGGCCAGCGAGGGCAGTAACCTGCATGCGCACAACTTGAAGACTCGTCCTCAGGACTTCGAGCCTGTCTCGGTCGATCGCTTTTTGTCCGGTCTGATGCAACCGGCTACGTGGTACGTCCAGGCCCAGCGTTTCAGAAGAATGTACCGCGACCAGGTCAATAAGCTGTTTGCCAATTGGGATGTATTGATCGCACCCGCGACCCCCGTGCCCGCGCCCCAGATCGGTACCGAGTGGATTGATATCAATGGTCTGCGCCATCCGTGCCGGCCTGCATTGGGCTTGTTGACCCAGCCGATTTCTTTCGCGGGCTGCCCGGTGGTCGCGGCGCCTATGTGGCCCGACAACACCGGGGGGCTGCCTCTGGGCGTACAGATTATCGCCGCACCCTGGCGTGAGGATCTTGCACTCAGGGCCGCCGCCGTCCTTGAAGACAGCGGGTATGCCACCGTTAAAGCCCATTACGCAGGACAACTGTGAAATGAATATTTCAGGTCTGGACATCAACCTTCCGCACGTCCATGCAGACGTCATGATTGCGTTTGAAGCCTATGAAGCCGCCCTCGTCAGTAATGACGTCAGTGTGCTCGACGAACTGTTTTTTAATTCGCCTTTCACATTGAGGTATGGCGCCACTGAAAACCTCTATGGCTACGAGGCGATCAAGGCATTCCGGGCGAACCGGCAGTCTACAGGTCTGGCCCGTAAAGTGCTTAGAACAGAAGTCACGACTTACGGCCATGACATGGCGACCACCAACATCGAGTTTCAACGCATCGGCTCTACGTCCATAGGCCGTCAGAGCCAGACGTGGTTACGCACAGACCAAGGCTGGCGGGTGGTATCGGCCCATGTGAGTGTGATGGGCTAAAGACGCCCCCATGCGCATGCCACCTGCATGCGCCCTCTATCACGAGGCCTGCGGCTACAGCGGCCCGTCTATAACTTTTGCACACCTGCCCCCACCCGATATGAGATGCAATGCAATGAGAAACCTCTTCAAGTGGACGGTAAAGCTGGATGGCGGTGAAGTGGTCGCTCCGAATGAGCGGCTCCCCTGGTCTCAAACGTTATTGATGGGGCTGCAGCATGTCTTCGCCATGTTTGGCGCGACAGTGCTGGCGCCGTTGCTCATGGGGTTCGATCCGAACGTGACCGTGCTCATGAGCGGGTTCGGGACGTTAGTGTTTTTTGTCATTACCAAAGGCAAGGTTCCCAGCTATCTGGGATCAAGCTTCGCCTTTATCGGTGTGACGGCAGCCGTCACCGGCTATACCGGCTCAGGGCCCAATACCCATATCGACCTGGCGCTGGGCGGCATTATTGTCTGCGGCATCCTGTACATATTGGCCGGGCTCGCGGTACAGGCGATCGGGTATCAATGGATCGAAAAACTGACGCCGCCCATTGTCACCGGAACCGTCGTCGCGGTCATTGGTTTAAACCTGGCGGCGATCCCCATCAAAACCATGGCGGCCAATCATTTTGATATTTGGATGCAAGTGATCACGTTCACCTGTGTCGCGCTCATTGCCGTCTTCACCAAAGGCATGATCAAAAGGATGCTGCTGCTGACCAGCTTGATTGCGTCTACAGCCATTTACTACGTGCTGACCAACCTCTTTGGGCTAAGCACGCCGATCGACTTCAGCCTTATTCAACAGGCGGCCTGGTTTGGCTTGCCCACTTTCACGGCACCCGCGTTTTCGTCAAACGCCTGCCTGCTGATCGCGCCGGTCGTCATCATTCTGATTGCTGAAAACGTTGGCCATTTAAAAGCCATCGGCTCCATCAGCAACAGCCCGATGGAGAAGCATTTTGGCCGAGCGTTTATTGGGGACGGGATCGCCACCGTGATAAGCGCCGGTGTGGGCGGCACAGGTGTCACCACCTATGCACAGAACATCGGCGTAATGGCCGCCACCAAAGTGTATTCCACCGCCTTGTTCGTCGTGGCCGGGTTGATGGCCATACTGCTGGGCTTGTCCCCTAAATTTGGTGCGCTCGTGCAGACCATTCCCACCTCGGTGATGGGCGGGATGACCATTGTCGTGTTCGGCCTCATCGCCGTCTCAGGGGCGAAGATCTGGGTTGAAAACAACGTCGACTTTAGTGACAACCGCAACCTGATGATTGCTTCCATCCCGCTCATTTTGGGCACCGGGCAGTTCACGCTGCACTTTGGAGGCTTTGAACTGGATGGCCTGGGCAGCGCAGCCTTTGCCGCCTTATTGCTGAATATTATTTTGAACTACAAGAAAAAAGCTGATGTGACGACGCCCACGCGTCCTCAGTAATTCAGAAACCCGCTGAAAGCGTCACAGCGGTTAAATAATAAAGCCAAGGTAACTTCTGGATTAATTGCACTTTGACAGGCCACTTTTCAACGATTGGAAAGTGGGCGTGCGCAGGTGGCTGTCATCTGGAAACAACTGAAGAGCGTAGCGCGTAAATCTTTTTAATAAGCACCGCAAAACTGCCGATTCAAATGCTTGCTTGAGCAGGCGCTTTAAAAAATTTTAATAGTCAGGAGCACGATAATGGCGCCTCGCAGTTTTTCGGCTGTAAATAAAGTGTTGGGTATGAGTGGCCTGGTGCTGCTCAGTGTCATGGGTAACACCGCAATGGCCGACGTGGCTGGCACCGCCCCTGAAGCTGAAAGTGTGGTGGACATGCTGTCCGAGGGCACAGTGTCCGGATCGCTGAGAATGCGTTACTACACCGACAAGAACGCTTACTTCGTCAAAGACCTGAATCAAGACACAGCTGGCTATGGCGGCTTCGTCAAATATGAAACCGCCGCGCTGAATGGCTTTAAGTTGGGCGGCAGCCTGATCTACCAAAGAACCTTCAACCGGCCTGACGACAAGGGCAGCGTAATTCCCGATATCGGCACCAACGTCACCAACATCGGCGAGGCCTACGTTAGTTGGGAGCATGACGCGTTCAAGATAACGGCCGGTAATCAGCGCGTTCAACTGCCGTGGACCAGTGACTACGACTGGCGCGTAGTGCCCGTCCTGTTCCAGGGCATTAATGTGCACTATGGCAACGACGATGACTTCCTCTCACTGGCGCGCTTGTACCGCTGGAAAGGCTGGGCCGATGACGGCTTTTCCCGAAACAGCATGTACTCAACGGATGAAAAAACAGCCGGAATGTGGAGCTTGGGCGGTGGCCGCTCAGTGACAGTCAACGGCCTTAAATACTCCGGCCAATTATGGCGCCAGCATTATTACGACTACACCAACGTGAGCTACGGCGAAGGCCACGTTTCAGCGGTGTCAGGCGATTTTCGACCCAATGCCGGTCTTCAATACATACGCGGCACGGGCGACGGACGTGAACTGGCAGGCACAGTCGACAACACAACCTTGGGGTTCCAGGCGGGGTTCGATTACAAAGCCTACAAAGTAGCCCTGGGCTACGACCACATCAAAGCGGCCCCGGGTGCGTACAACAACGGAAGCCTGGTAACGCCCTATGCCCACAACATGTCATCCGGCCCTTACTTTGCCCAGCCCTACTTCACCAGCACCCAAGACCTGGGGGCTGGTAATGCCTACTCACTGGACGTCAGCACAGGCGCCGTTCAAAACCTGTTCCTGGGCGCCCGCTATTCATTCATGGACCTGACCGCCGTCGCCGGCACCGCCAGCCTCAACCAGTCGGAATACCTGCTCTACGGAATCTACAACTTCGCAGGCGCCCTCAAAGGCCTGAGCGTGGCCGAATGGGTAGGCGTACAAACCTCCCCGGCACGAGACACCCGCTTCTTCCAGAACCGGTTGGAGGTTAGTTATAACTTTTAGAGGGGGAGAGGGCAGTGTGTTGGGGAGGGAGGTTTAAAAGGTGAAGACGAGAAAACCCGCTGAAGGCGTAATGCTGTTCACTTAAGCGGAGCAGCCTTACGGTCCACCGGAAACCGGGTCTTTGAAATCTTCACCGTCCTTAGCCTCGAAGGCCTCGGACGGCGATCCAGAAACATCCCTCCCACACCCGCTCTTAGTTCTGCCAACCGTCTTCCCGTTGCTGAAATCGGATTTGCCGCAGCCATCACGATCAGTTGAACGGCGATGTATTGGCAGGCTGGCTTGAAACGGATGTCCGACGGCACTCGACCAAAAGCCACTGCGGCCTGACTAGCTTCCCGGCGAATCACGTTGTAGGCCAGCAACAATCCCCAGACCTCCTGGTAAACCAGGTCGATCTTCTTGCTGCGCAAGGTCATTGCGTTCTGCTGCATTGAGCTTTTGATATCCCTGAAGCCCTGCTCGATTTCCCAGCGCTGCTGGTAAAGCTTGGCGACGGCCATAGTGCTGTAGGTGCTAGCCGGCAATGATGTCATGACGATTTTCAACTTACCCTGGATTTCATAGCTGACTTCGCGCACTTCCCAGTGAGTTGGGAGGCCCGGATTTCGCTTCCTCGCCTGCGGCGAGACCTTCATGCGTACTAGGCGATCATGCTTGCCATAACGGACGATTTCTTCACTGACCAGATTCTTGCGTGCCGGGGTCAGCCAGTGGCGGTTGGTCCCGACGCTGCGGGCCAACAGATGGTCAGTCGCCAGACCTTGAGCGCAGATATTCAGCCGTCTCGCGACCTCATGCACAGGCTCGTCGCGAAACAAAGCCATGCCAAGCACCAACCACAAGACTTGATCTATGGGCAGCCGACGTCGCCGGATGGATGCCTGCGCAGAAAGATCCAGCGCTGAGGCTACCCATTCAACAGGAATGTTTTGAGTGAAGGTACTCAGATCAGAGAAGTTGAAGAGGTCGCCGAGGTCGAGCAGGTCTTGTTGAACAGACATAAAAAATCCGATACCAGAGGTCTGATATCGGATTTTCTAGGAAGCCCCACGTGAGCTCAAATGTTTAAGTGAACAGCATTGCGCTGAAGGTGGGTTTTTTTGTGGGGGGGGGGGGCACCAGACGAACGGTCGCTTTTGGCGAGGCCAGGTCTCGTACGGGTTTAGACGTCGGTGGAAAATTTTGCGTACCTCAACCAGTAACTATAAATAAATCAGATAGTTGTGGCCTTCAGTGGAATCGAATCGGGATTGCTCCTATAGGATAATTGACATCCTTAATGCCCGGATAACGCTTCCTAAAATAATGTAATTTCAGCCTTCCAGATTCGCGCTGGAGCGTTGTCTTGTTTCTGCTCGAGATTTCTAGGCTGGCACAAGGCCATTTGGTATGATCGTGCCCTTGCGACTAACAAGGAAGTATGCAGATGGATTTCACGAGTGTTTATCTTGGGAAAAGCGCACAGTTCTATAAAATCAAGAAAAAAATAACCAAAAAGAAAATATCTGAAGTATTTAAAGACATCTCTTCTGAGAAAGTCGGTGGGTTCTTAATAAGAATTATCAAGGAAGAACTGGTTATTGATCAAGAAGTTATTTTGTGTTCTGCAGTCGCCTATAAAATTGTTAGTGAACCCTCGTTTTTAGATAAAACCGATATTCGTGAGGAGAAGTACGCGTTTGCCTTAATCGTAGAGTACGATTCAGCTGTGGCTATAATAAAGAAGCATGTTTCCTCGCTGGAGAAGAAGTTTTCCGAGTTCTTAGATGAGTTCGAGTATGAGAAATTTACAAATTTCCAAGGGCGAAACGACCCGGAGTATGAAAAAGTTACAATGAGTAATATGGCGATTTCGGATGCTGTCATTAGAAGTCGAGCGTATGAAGCCCGACGGCTAAATGGAATACTTTCGTCAAACTCATCAAGCCGTTCTATACCACAAAGTTTTAGAATAAAGGTGCAAGGGGATACGATTACTTTGACACCTAACGCGTCTAGAGTAGCCCTGAGAGATAAACGATCTAGTTTAAATGAAGTCGTAAGGTGGGTAATGGCCACAGTGCAGGAAATTAAAAATCTTGCAAACAAAAGCGAGTTTATAAATGGCTTTGCCTCACCTATTACGCTTGAGGAAATTGTCCAAAAAGGTTTCGAGCCTATCGCTTTATTTATTAATCTTGACGAATTAGATGAACTAATCAGGTCCGGAAATTCCGCATCGGAAATAAAGTTTTTACTCGATGGAGGTGAGGAGGATATGTCCCCGCTTCAAATGAAGCGTCTATTCGATTGTTTCAAAACGCCGGCTAAGGTTGTGGCGGGAGGGACGATAGTTTTTAAAGGGAAAGAAGTTTCAGGCGCTGTAACTTTGCTAAAGCGGGTGGCTTCATTTAAATCAAAAATCACAGATAATATTTTGCTGTATATTGAAAATGAACAGTGCATGTCATTGACGAAATATATCAATACCCACAAGCCGTTTTCGATCATGTTTAATACTCCGAAGTATGCCTACTTCGGAAGAGACAGTTTCGAAGATAAGAAACTATTAAATAATTTGCCGGCGGTCTTGTCTATTTTTAATCCTAACTACGATTTCTCTGGGGTTCGTAGTGAAAAGGAAAAGAATGAGGGTAGAAGGTATCCACCAGGTATCGATGAGTTTCCTGAGTTATCGTTATTTCGGAAGATTGAAGATTTAGTATGCCTGCCTGATGGGGTCACTGTATGCGACGATATGAATGACGAATGGGCTGACCATATTTACTTTGAACCTAATGCTAATCCTCCGGCGATATCGTTCATACATTCAAAGTTTGTTAAAGGTGAAAGTTACGGTGCAAGTAGCTTTCATGAAGTGGTTGCTCAAGGCCTAAAAAATATTGGACGCACATTCGCTGATACTATTGAATTTAGAGAAAAACATGATCGTGATTGGGCAGGTTTCTACGAAAACACTCAAATCACTAGAGTCAGAGGCGGAAAAAATTGGACAGATATTGAAAACGCATTAAACGCGATTACATCCAATCAAAACTCAGTAAGAAAAATAGTGTTGGCAACACCATTTTTAAAAAAGAGTGTATTGGAAACTCAATTTAATGAGTTGGCGCAAACAGGGACGTGTCGGCCGCATTATATTCAGTTGATCTGGCTGATCAATACTTTCATTGGTGTTTGTAAGGAATATGGTGTTCAACCTCATATTCTATGTAATCCATGAAGTAAAAATATCTGAGAGAGATGCAGGTATGAAATATCAGTATAGTGAATTATCCCCGACTCAATTTGAGACTCTGGTAATTCACGTTTGTTATCGGCTGTTAGGTTTGGGTACTGAAACATTTTCTGATGGGCCAGATGGTGGGCGCGATTCCCGTTTTCACGGAGAAGCAGAATTGTTTCCAAGCAGATCAAAGCCTTGGAGCGGTTTAACTGTGATTCAAGCAAAACATACGCTGGCATACAATAAGAAATTTTCAGACCCTGACTTCTTTGGGGTCGCCTCCTCGGCTGTCAATGGTGAGATTTTAAAGATTAAGGGACTGATCAATAACGATGGTTTAAGTAATTATTTGCTTTTTTCAAATAGAAAGCTTCCAGGCAATGCGAATGAGGCCATCAAGAACTTTATCTCTTTTGAGACTGGCCTCGACAAACAGAATATTGGATTGGTTGGTGTCGAGAGTTTTGAGAATTATTTGAAATTCTACCCCGACATTCCAGCTGCTGTCGGTTTAAACCCATTCGAGATGCCTTTGAACATAGAGCCAGATGACCTAGCTAGTATTATAGTAGGCCTTAGTAATGGCTTAGGCGGTATAACTAAATGCGACATATCTAACCGAATATTTAGAACTGATTTTGAAAGAAAAAATGAGGTGAATAGTCTTTCTGATCAATACTCTAAGCTCATTAAAAGAAAAATTGAAGACATGTATCTCATCCAGGATTTCCTCGCGATGCCTGAAAACGATGATTTGCAGAGGCTATACTTAGGCGTATCAGAAGAACTGGCAGCGAAAATTATCGCTCTTCGAATCCCTGGTCAGAGTTTTGATTTTGTACTAGAGAAGTTAATCGAACTGCTGTTGGAACGGGATGTTGAACTAAAAGGTAACAAACAGTTAACCAGATCTATGATGTATTATATGTATTATCATTGCGACATTGGAGATGATGATGTTGCTAATGCCTAATAAGAACTCTCATCCCGATCTCACTGTTATGGCAGTGTCTGGTTTTTTATTGGGCACCATCAGGAAGTCTAAATTTGAGAACTATTCTGATTTGCTGGAAAAGCTTAACTCTTACAATGTTAGGGCAAATATTTTATTTAAACCGAGCTTGCAGTTGCTTTTTCTTTTGGGGTTGGTTGATTATCACCGTAAGAATGATCTTATCGAGTATATCGGACCATGAAAATATCTAGGATATACTCAAATTTCGAAAGCGAATTTTCTACTATTGATTTCCATGATGGTTTTAATGTCATACTTGGTAGGGTTTTTAATAAGACCTTGAAATCGACAGATGCCCATAATTTAGGTAAGAGCAAACTGGCAGAACTTATTGATTTTTGTTTGTTGAAAGGACGGCATAAAACGTTCTTCTTGTTTGAATTTTTTTCTGTGTTTGAAAAATATGAATTTTACATTGAGCTTAAGCTGAACTCCGGCGAGTTTTTAACTGTAAAACGCGGAGTATCAAAAAACACTCGAATTTTTTTAAGGAAGCACTCAAAAGCTAAACAATGCTTTCGAGGGTTAGAAGATGCGCTCTGGGATTATAGTGATCTTGCAATCGACAAAGCACGCCTTGTTCTTGACTCCTACCTTAATCTCTTGGTTATTGATCCATGGAGTTATCGTGATGCTATCGCTTACTGTCTAAGAGGCCAGGATGATTACACGGATGTTTTTCAATTGGATAAACATAGAGGGCAACATGTCTATTGGAAGCCATATGTTGGACACCTTCTGGGATTTGACTCGCATTCGTTGAAGAGAAATTACTTGCTAAAGAGCGAGGTTGAGGCTCTGCGGGAGGAAATCGCTAAGCTAAAATCCGCTATAGGCTTGACTGCAGGCGATCAAGAAGAAACGATATTGAACCTGCTTGACGTGAAAAAAAATCAAGTTTCTGATTTAGAATGGCAGTTGAAGAATTTTAATTTTGATAGCACTGATATACTCTATATTGAGGAACTCGCGGATGGTATAAATTCACAGATAAGTGATCTTAATAATCTAAGATACTATCTTACTGCGCGCTTAAAGAAACTCAATAAGTCCTTGGTGTCGAGCGATATTAAAATCGAGTTGGACAGTTTGTCTCAGCTTTTCGAGGAGTCGGGTGTTGTATTTGATGGTCAGATTAAGCGAACATTTGGGGAGCTGGTAGAGTTTAATCGTAAAATAACTATTGAGCGTCAAGGGTTCATTATTCAGCAAATAGGGGAGCTGGAAAGCGAACTTATTGAAATAGCTAGCTCTATTTCTGATCTTAGTGAAGAACGCTCAAAGAAATTGGGGTATTTACGCTCGCAAGATGTTTTTTTAAAGTACCAAGAAGTGTCAGATCTTCTTTCAGAACAGAAGTCCTATATTTATGAACTGAATCGAAGGTTAGAAGTGAACTCTTCTGTGAAAAGTATGGAGGCTGATTGTAGAAAACTGATTCGAGAAAAAGACGAGGTTGTAGAGAAGATTAGGATGAATCGCGATTCGGTCATCCGGTCGAATGATGGAATCTATAAAGGGATCAAAGAGCATTTTGCGAACTTTGTAACGGAGGTATTAAATAAGGACGGAGTATTAATAACTGAGCAAAATTCTGAGGGGAATTTGGAATATTCGGCTGGTCTTTTAAATGGTCTAGGGCGAATAACTGGAGAGAGTGATGGGCATAGCTACAGAAAAATGCTGTGCATAGGCTTTGATATCGCTGTCGCAATGGCGTATTCAAAAAAGGAATTTGTGCGGTTCTTATATCATGATGGTGGATTGGAGACACTTGACGATAGAAAGAAAATTGAGTTTATTGAGTATGTCCGAACGGCATCTAGTCTCTCTGGGATTCAGTATATTTTGACTACAATCGACTCCGACGTGCCAGATGGAGTTGTATTCTCGGAGTATGAATTAGCTCGCGTGCTACATGACGAAGGTAGTTCTGGAAGATTGTTTAATATACCTACTTGGTAGTTTGAGTTGGCGTTTTTTAATATGGCCATTAAGATCATTGATACGATAATTTTTCTGTCAGGGGGGTAGTGTTTAAGACACATTTTTCTGGTCGACGAACTATCAGCCTTGAGGTTAGAAGGTAATAGTAATGGGAGCCGGCTATTTGTCGATTTAGAAACCAGGTGAGATGCTTGTGTTGCAACGTCCATGGATTATCTCGGCGCCAGCGATCAGAGATCGCGGCTTGAATAGTCTTTGCTTGACGTAGATGGCACTGGAGTGTGTCATGCGACCCTGTCAGGACCTCCACCTGGAACAGTTCCATATCGAATGGTCTGATCATTGTTGACACACCAATGTAGGCCGATACCACGTCGATTCGACAATGCACCAGTTCATAACTGATTTGTGAGCGTGCCTCTTGATCGAGTTGCAGATCTAGGTGGCTGCATCTGCCTCCGTTGATAGGCGCTAGGTGATCTGCTCATAGCGTTCGCATGCGCAAGCCGCGCGCAGTTCATGGAAGCCTTTGAGGTTGTTCGTATGTAGGAGGTCTCGGACGGGCCGCACGACTCTCCGTTGGAAGTCGAAGTAGCTTTCGTTCGGTGCCGGCAGGTTGCAACTATCGTTGGGAGACACCTGCTCGACATAACTGAATGCTTCGTGGATTTGAACATTTACCTGAATCCAGCAAGGCGCAGGTGCCTCCGAGCGTCCACCCTTAGTTCCATCCTGGATATTGATCTTGCCGTAATGTTTGGCTTTGCGCTTGAGGCGTGGTAGGTCGGCCAGAGTCGCCTCGCGCAATCGCATGCCAGTGGCGCGTGCTAACAGCATAACGGCTGCGGCGCGGGGATTATGTTCGCAGAGCGCGTCGACGATCTGTTTCACCTGTTCGCGGTCTTGGCCTTGCAGCACTGAGTGACGAACACTGGCCCTCTGCATTCTCAACGCCTTGCTTGGCTCGGTACTTTCACGGGCTGATCACCGCGAAGCGCGGCCATAGTCCGGTTCACGCTGGACAATCGATTTTGCGCGGTGGCGATGCCGATAGCCCCATGTTCAACTTGCTGCCGCAGATGCCCGGCGTAGTCCAGCAAGGTTTGACAATTAATCTGCCGCGCATCGTTAAACCCCGGCCTATCCTCCGACCGACACCAACGAACAAACGCCTGTCACCGTTCACTGTGCGCGTTGACCGTGCCGTAATGCCCCCGCCAAACAGATCGCGCAACGCCTGGGGCCCGGCATAACTCAGTTGCCGTCCATATCCAAAATTCCGCCCATCCCGTCTACCTACCAATGCCATGATCAAACTCCTGTCGAAGCCAAATCTTTGAAACTTTCCCCTTGTCATTCCGCCAAGAATGCTGAGTGTTATCAGGGAACAAGGCCCTGCGATCCATGGGGGATGTCCACTAACGCAGGATTGATGGCTCTTTAGCGCCGGGAGCTTGGGCATCTGATGCTCCGGTCTCTTGAGCACTTCAGAGGAGGCAGGCGGATAGAGGTTGCATTGTCTAACGAGACCAATGCTCCGAGATCTTGAACCGGGTTAAAGCAGCAATACGATAACCGGGGCATGCCTGTCAGTCAGGCACAGTTCATTCCCCCCTGCGCTGCGGCACAATCATCTACATCCCTGCTACTGGTGACTTCGGTGCCAGTCACTCGATTTTCACGAGGAGGAATACCTCAGGCATGGACGCAGTTAAGAGGGGTAGGTAGGCCTGATGCAGGCGATAAACGCTCCAAAACTAGCCCTATCTCCCGTACTGAATCAGGTTGAGAGCGATCAGCGTTCAGCCAAGTATTGCCGCCGGGCAGCCCACTTCACGGGTTACTAACAACCCACCCCATCCCCAGCGGCTTGGCCATGCTGACTATCTTCGGATGTGCATCGATCGCCCGCAGTTTGGATTTGAGTTTCTGTTTCAGGTCTGCCAAATCGACGCGGGGCTGGTGGGTGGCGGGTTGTTCAATATGCACGATGACTTGAAGCCTTTCGCAACCGAGTACCGCTTTGCTGAGGGTTTTCTCGTCAAGCGGAGTGCTGGCATGAAGACGGGCTGGCAGTAACGCAGCCAAAGTGCACAGCACTTTGTTTACGATGGTTTCTGCCAGCTCTGAGGGCTTTCCGGCATCGGGGTGTCGATAGTCTTTGACTTCAACCAAGAAGGCTACTTTTTCAGGTGACAACACCAGAATGTCGACTGCTTGCAGGTTGTTGCGCAATGTCATGAAGTGACGCCTGTAAAAGGACCACTCATCAAATTTGCTGGCTTGCCACGTGTCTGGGAAGGTGAATATCAGGCCATCGACATCGAGCGCCGCCATGCTCAATCCTCCAGCGCTAAATAACGATCTGACTGCTGAAGACTTTCCTCAAGAGCGGTGATGTCACCAATGTCGTACAGACTGGGCCCTTGTTGAACGGTGATGCCGTTGTCGGTGGCTTGAAGACCAAAGAAGGCGGTGTCGAGTTTTTTCTGTGCCAGCAAGATTTCCAGTTCGCGCAGCAGAAACAGGCTGTGAGTGGCGATGAATACCTGGATGCCGCTGTTGCTCAGTTCAACGATGGTCTTGGCCACTTGTTTGATCAGGTGAGGATTAAGGTTGGCCTCGGGCTCATCCCAGAATAAGTAGCCTTGATCCAACAAAGCGCCGGTGCTGATCAGGCGTGCGAGCATGCCCAGTTTGCGCAAGCCTTCTGCAACCAATGGCATTTCCATCAAGCCGTTGGCGTTGCGCAGGTAAAAGCGCCCGCTTTTATCGAGTTCGATGCTGCCTTGCATAGCGTCTTCGAGTGGAGCCAGTAGCTCACGAATACGCTGTAATTTTGGCCCTTTACGCATCAGCCCGCCGAGCAGGCGGCAGGTGTCGCGCCATGTCTCTTCAAATTCCAGGTAGTGGTTTTCATACACGGCCAAGAAGTTTGGATAGATGGTAAGCAGTTCGCGGGTAGGCAAATAGGCTGGGGCTGTTTTCAGCCATTGCTCGGGCAACTGCTCGATGCCAACTTCGGTTTTGCTGTTGGTTGCAAAGCCAAATGCCAAGTCGTAAGCCGAGTCAGTAAAGGTGAGTTTGATATCGCAGCGCCCGCGGCCAGGTCTGCGCCTAACCAATCGACCCAGGGTCTCAGGGCGAAAAACGCCTATTAATTTATCAGCGAGACTTTTCTGCAGGATGGTTTTTGTCGGTTGGGAAGATGCCAAGTGGGGCTTACTGCCTTCTTCCCAGCATGTCGCGAGGCCCGAGTAAGCCAGCTTCAGCAGATGCGTTTTGCCTGCACCGTTTTCACCAACAATCACGTTGAGTTGTTTGCCGAAGCGTAGGTTCGCTTCTTCAAATACCGTGAATTCTTTGATGTCTAGCTGCTTCAGCATAATTTCCCCGAGATAAAAACCCGCGTTACATCGTGATGTTGCTTAGATACAGGCCGTACCGACAACATAACCGCCGCCAACCAAGACTTAAACCCCAGAAACAAAAAAGGCCCACCTTGCGGTGAGCCTTTTTCGGTATTGCGTATGGTGCCGGCACCAAGAGTCGAACTCGGGACCTACTGATTACAAGTCAGTTGCTCTACCAACTGAGCTATACCGGCGTTATGGGCGAGGAGTATACGCGGATGGCGTGGCTTGTAAACCCCTGATTACAGACTATTTTCACGATTCTTTTTGCCGCTGGGGTGTGGCGGGGTGGCGTTCGCTGAAGTACTGGCGCAGAAACTCGACGGTGACGCGGATTTTGGCGGAGTTGGCGAGGGGGGCGGTGTAGACGGCCCAGATGTTGGCTTGTTGTCGGTAGTCCTGGAGGATGTGGACCAATTTGCCGCTTTGCAGGCTTTCGCGTACGTCCCAGTGGGAGCGCAGCAGGATGCCTCGGCCATCTATCGCCCATTGGTGGACGACTTCGCCGTGGTTGGCGGACAGGGCGCCGGTGACTTTGACGCTTTCTTCGCCTTCCGGGCCTTGCAGGCGCCACAGGCCGAACGGGTGGTCGCGCTCTTTGATCACCAAGCATTCGTGGCCCGCCAGTTCGGCCAGGGTGCGCGGTTCGCCGTGGCGTTGCAGGTACTCGGGGCTAGCACAGAGCACGCGGGCGTTGTTGGCCAGCAGTTTGGCGATGAGGTTGGGGGCGATGTTGTCGCCAATGCGGATGTCGAGGTCGAAGCCTTCTTCTATCAGGTCTACCAGGCGGTCGAACATGTCGAAGCGAATGTCCAGGGCCGGGTAGCGCTGGGACAGTTCGGAGAGCGCGGGGCCGACGTGGCGGCGGCCCAGGCCGAAGCTGCTGATGATTTGCAACTGGCCGCGCGGTTCTTGATGCAGGGCCGAGACTTCGTCGCTCATCTGTTCGACCGCATCAAATATATGCAGCGCCCAGCGGTAGACGCGCTCGCCGTCATCGGTCACGGCCACGCGCCGGGTGGTGCGGTGCAGCAGGCGCACGCCGATGTTGTGCTCCAGCAACTGGATGCGCTTGCTGACATACGCCGGCGACACGCCCAGTTCGCTGGCGGCGGCGGCAAAGCTGGAGCGGCGGGCCACGATCACGAACACGCGCAGGTCTTCGAGATTGGGCAGATTATTCACGAACCGTGTCTTATCCATCTTCACTTCGCCTGATTATCTTTCTTTTGGCGTTTTATACCATGGGCCCACTGTCCATTTTCAAGAGTGCCCCCCATGAGCAAGACATTCAAAATTGCCGCCATCGCCGGTGACGGTATTGGTAACGAAGTACTGCCAGAAGGCCTGCGCGTTGTGGAGGCGGCGGCTAAAAAGTGGAACCTTGATCTGTCGATCGAGATCATCGAGTGGGCCAGTTGCGACTATTACGAGCGCCACGGGCAGATGATGCCGGACGACTGGTTTGAGACGCTCAAAGGCTTTGACGCGATCTACTTCGGCGCTGTGGGCTGGCCGGACAAGGTGCCGGATCACATCTCGCTGTGGGGTTCGCTGCTCAAGTTCCGTCGCGACTTTGACCAGTACGTGAACATCCGCCCTGTGCGTCTGTTCCCGGGTGTGCCGTGCCCGTTGGCAGGCCGTGAGCCGGGCGATATCGACTTTGTGGTGATCCGCGAAAACACTGAAGGCGAATATTCCTCGGTGGGCGGGCGCATGTTTGAAGGCACCGAAAACGAATTTGTCCTGCAAGAGTCGGTATTCACCCGACGCGGTGTGGACCGCATTCTGAAGTACGCTTTCGAGGTGGCCAAAGAGCGTCCGCGTAAGCACGTGACTTCTGCGACCAAGTCCAACGGTATCTCCATCAGCATGCCGTACTGGGACGAGCGCACCGAAGCCATGGCGGCCAACTACCCGCAAGTGACGTGGGACAAGCAGCACATCGACATTCTGTGTGCACGCTTTGTGCTGCAACCCAATCGTTTTGACGTGGTGGTGGCGTCCAACCTGTTTGGCGACATTCTGTCCGACCTCGGGCCTGCCTGCGCTGGCACCATCGGCATCGCGCCGTCGGCCAACCTCAACCCCGAGCGTAATTTCCCGTCGCTGTTCGAACCCGTTCACGGCTCGGCGCCGGATATCTACGGGCAAAACATTTCCAACCCGATTGCGATGATCTGGTCGGGCGCGCTGATGCTGGAATTTTTGGGCAAAGGCGATGAGCGTTATCAGGCGGCACACGATGGCATTTTGCGCGCCATCGAGGACGTGATTGCCAGTGGTCCGAAAACCCCGGATCTGGGTGGCAAGGCCTCGACTCAAGAAGTCGGTGCAGCCATCGCCGCTGCCCTGGCGTGAGTTGACTAAACGGCCCTGATCAGCGCCGCGAAATAGACGCTTCACAAGCCTGCGAAATGCCCGGAATACGGGGACTTTCGCGGGCTCTTTGGCGTGTTGAAACAGCCGTTTTAGACGTGTGAAATTTCAACAATTCCAGTTGCAAAAGCTTAAATCTCGGGGCATATTGTTAACCGAAAGGTATGCGTTAACTAATGGTTAACGCTCAGGGTTCAACGATATGGAAGGAGTCCCTAACAGCTGTAAACGCTGATCTAGAGCCACGCAGTAAGAGAAAAACTCTCTATCTGGAGACTTAAATGTCCAATAACAATAAAAAAGATGTCTTTTTGATATCAACTAGCCTGATTGCTGTACTGATTACCGTTGTAGGTCTTGCCGTTTATCCGCAACAAGCCGAAGTCACCGCCAATATGCTGTTTGAGCTGTCGTCTCGGACGTTTGGCACTTCGGTGCAAGTGTTTGTGTTCTGCTGCGCCCTGGTGGTGCTGTACATCGCGTTCAGCAAGTACGGCAACATTCGCCTGGGCAATGGTAAAGCTGAATACCCGACCGTGACGTGGGTGTTCATGTTCATCTGCGCCGGTATGGGCTCGTCGACGCTTTACTGGGGAGTGATGGAGTGGGCGTATTACTACCAGACGCCTGGTCTGAACATTGCCGCAGGCTCGCGTGAAGCGCTGGATTACAGCGTCAGCTACTCGTTCTTCCATTGGGGTATCAGCGCCTGGTCGCTGTATGCCTTGTCGTCGTTGGCGATGGCTTATCACTTCCACGTGCGTAAGAAGAGCGGCCTGAGCCTGTCTTCGATCGTCGAGGCAGTGACCGGCTTCAAAGCGCACGGCCCAGTGGGTCGTCTCGTCGACCTGGTGTTCCTGCTGACCATGTTCGGCGCCTTGACCGTATCGCTGGTGCTCACCGCGTCCACCTTGACCCGTGGCCTGTCGGCACTCACCGGCATGCCGGACACCTTCGTCACGCAGTTGTCAGTTATTGGTGTGGTGGCGGTGGTGTTCTCGCTCAGCTCCTACATCGGTATTGCCAGTGGCATGCAGCGTCTGTCGAAGATGGTGTGCATAGGTGCGCTGGTGTTTGCGGCCGTGGTACTGGTCGTGGGCCCAACGCAGTTCATCATCAACAACACGGCCAACTCCATTGGCCTGATGATGCAGAACTACGTGCACATGAGCCTGTTTACCGACCCGCAAGGTGACGGTGCCTTCACCCGCAACTGGACGGTTTTCTACTGGTTGTGGTGGGTGTCCTACGCGCCGGGTGTCGCGATGTTTGTGACCCGTGTGTCCAAGGGCCGCAAGATGAAAGAAGTGGTCGCGGCGATGTTGATGGGCGGCAGTTTTGGCTGCTGGTTCTTCTTCGGCACGCTCGAAAGCTACAGCATGCATCAGTTCATCACCGGCGCTATCGACGTGCCACGCATCCTCACTGAGCAGGGCGGTGAAACAGCGGTGGAGATGTTGCTGAACGCCTTGCCGTTCGGTCAGATCTTCCTCGGGGTTTACCTCTTCATCATGGCGGTGTTCTGTGCTTCGCACATGGACGCAGCGGCCTACGCCGTGGCGGCCACCAGCACCCGCAACATGCAGGAAGGCCAGGACCCATCGCCGACGCACCGTCTGTTCTGGTGCATCGCCTTGACCCTGATCCCGCTGGCGATGTTGTTTGCCAAGGTGTCGCTGTCGACCATGAAAACCGCGGTGGTGCTGACGGCGATCCCGTTCCTGGTGATCCTGATGACCAAGATCTACGGCTTCCTTACCTGGATGTTCAAGGACTACGGCGCGATGCCGGCTTACTTGATCGAGGAAGAGTCGGTGGAGCGCGAGCAGAACCTGGATTACGTCGCCCCGTTTGAACAGGTGACGCCAGCACCGGGTGTTGTTCCCAAAGCCAAGGCGGTACCCGCAGCCCTGAGTTAAGTATTGCTGACTGAACCACGCGCAGGCTCCGGCACCACGGTGCCGGGACCTGAGCGATTTTTTTTGCGTGTCGTGTTAACCATGGGTTTCTTGTTATTAATGGGTTACACAAAAACAACCCGAAACAGGGTGTCGAGCACAACCCTCTTAAGCGCTTGAGAGAGAAAAAGAATGAACACAATCGTGAAATTGCCTGCTGACTTCTGCACCAATGCTGACGTAGCACACACCATTCCGGCGTCGTACTACACCAACCAGGACGTGTTCGAGGTCGAAAAAGAGAAGATTTTCGCCAACACCTGGATCTGTGTCGGTCACCGCAGCGAAGTGGCCAACAGCAACGACTACATCACCCGTGAAGTCATCGGCGAAAGCATCATCGTCGTTCGTGGTCGTGACAACGTGCTGCGTGCGTTCTACAACGTGTGTCCGCACCGTGGCCACCAATTGCTCAGCGGCAGCGGCAAAGCCAAAAACGTCATCACCTGCCCGTACCACGCCTGGACCTTCAAGCTCGACGGCGAACTGGCACACGCGCGCAACTGCGACAACGTGGTCAACTTCGACAAAGAAAACTCCAGCCTGGTGTCGCTGCGCGTCGAGGAATACGCAGGTTTCATCTACATCAACATGAACAACGAAGCGGGCACCGTTGAAGAACAACTGCCGGGCCTTCAAGCGCGTCTGCGCGAAGCCTGTCCGGTGGTCGATGACCTGCACCTGGCGGCGCGTTTTGTCAGCGACACCCCGGCCAACTGGAAGTCCATCGTCGACAACTACCTGGAGTGCTACCACTGCGCCCCGGCTCACCCGGGCTTTGCCGATTCGGTGAGCGTGGACGAGTACTGGCACACCCTGCACGGCAACTGGTCGTTGCAGTTTGGCCACGCCAAGTCGTCAGAGAAGTCCTTCAAGTTCGACGAGTCGATCAAAGACCCGTCCTTCAGCGGCTTCTGGGCCTGGCCGTGCACCATGTTCAACGCGCCGCCCGGTGGCAACTTCATGACCGTGATCTACGAGTTCCCGGTCAGTGCGGGCGTGACCATGCAGCACTACGACATCTACTTCCTCAACAAAGAGATCACCCCTGAACAGCAATCGCTGATCGAGTGGTACCGCGATGTGTTCCGCCCAGAAGACCTGCGTCTGGTCGAAAGCGTGCAACGCGGCCTGCAATCGCGCGGCTATCGCGGCCAAGGCCGGATCATGGCTGACCGTCAGCGCAGCGGCATGAGCGAACACGGCATCGCGCATTTCCACAACCTGATCGCCGTGGCCCACCTGGACGACTGATCTGCCGGGCGCCGCAGCCACGCTGCGGCGCCCTGGCCCTATTTAGAGGAGTGTCCTGCGTGCAGCTCAAAGACCCCCAATTGTTTCGTCAACAGGCGTTTATTGATGGCGCCTGGGCAGATGCCGACAGCCGTCAGACGGTCGACGTGACCAACCCGGCTCAAGGCCAGCTGCTGGGCAATGTGCCGTTGATGGGCGGCGCCGAAGCGATCCGCGCCATCCAGGCCGCCGACGCAGCCTTGCCAGCCTGGCGTGAACGCACGGCCAAAGACCGCGCGCAGATCCTGCGTCGCTGGTTTGAACTGATCCTGCAACACGAAGACGATCTGGCCCGGATCATGACCCTGGAACAGGGCAAACCACTGCACGAAGCGGTGGGTGAAATCCGTTACGCGGCCTCGTTTATCGAGTGGTTTGCCGAGGAAGGCAAACGCGTTTATGGCGACGTGATCCCTTCGCCGTCCGGCGACAAACGCCTGATCGTGGTCAAGCAAGGCATCGGCGTGTGCGCCGCGATCACGCCGTGGAACTTCCCCGCCGCAATGATCACCCGCAAGGTCGCGCCTGCGCTGGCGGCCGGGTGCACCATCGTGGTCAAGCCGGCCAACGAAACGCCGTTTTCGGCGCTGGCCCTGGCGGAACTGGCGCAGCGTGCAGGCATCCCGGCGGGCGTGTTGAACATCGTCACCGGCGACGCCCCGGCCATTGGTGCACAACTCACCGGCCACCCGCTGGTGCGCAAATTCAGCTTCACCGGCTCGACCCCCATCGGCCGTTTGCTGATGAGCCAGTGCGCCGAAACCATCAAAAAAGTCTCGCTGGAACTGGGCGGCAACGCGCCGTTTATTGTGTTTGCCGACGCCGACATTGATGCCGCCGTCGAAGGCGCCATCGCGGCCAAATACCGCAACGCGGGCCAGACCTGCGTCTGCGTAAACCGCTTCTACGTGCACGACGCGGTGTATGACCAGTTCGCCAGTAAGTTCGCCGCCAAAGTGGCCGAACTGAAGGTCGGCCATGGCAACGCGGAAGACACCCAGATCGGCCCGCTGATCACCGTTAAAGCGGTGGACAAAGTCCGCGCCCTGATCGACGACGCCGTCAGCAAAGGCGCGACCTTGCTGCTGGGCGGCCAGGTGCATGCGCTGGGTGAGCAGTTCTTCGAACCGACCGTGCTGGGTGACATCAAGCAAGGCATGTTGCTGCTGGACGAAGAAATCTTCGGCCCGGTTGCGCCGCTGGTGCGCTTTCACTCCGACGCCGAAGTGCTGGCCCTGGCCAACGACACGCTGTACGGCCTTGCGGCGTACTTCTACAGCCGCGACATCGGCCACGTGTGGCACATCGCCGAGCAAATGGAATACGGCATGGTCGGTATCAACACCGGGCTGATCTCCAACGAAGTGGCGCCGTTTGGCGGGGTCAAACAATCCGGCCTGGGGCGCGAAGGTTCCAAGTACGGGATCGATGATTACCTGCAACTGAAATACCTGTGCCTGGCGGTCTGAGCCGTCAGCACCGGGTTTTAAATCAGGCGGCACGCGAGTGCCGCCCTTTACCGCAGTAGAGGTTTTGCGATGGCCAACTCTTATCAAATGCTTGCCGCCCGTGTGACCGGTGTAGAGCAGGTAACGCCGCTGATCAAACGTTTTACCCTGGCACGCCAGGACGGCCAGCCGCTGCCCGACTTCACCGGCGGTAGCCACATCATCGTGCAGATGAAAGACGCCGACGGCCGTCAGCACAGCAACGCCTATTCGTTGATGAGCGACCCGCGCCAGACCGCCAGCTACCAGATTGGCGTGCGCCTTGAAGAGCAATCCAAAGGCGGCTCGGCGTTTATGCACCAGCAGGTCGAGGTTGGCACCGAGCTGATGATTTCGACCCCCAACAACCTGTTCGCCATCGACCCGAAGGCGGGCAAACACATCCTCATTGCGGGCGGGATCGGCATTACCCCGTTCCTCTCGCAAGTGCACGAACTGCGTGACGCGGGCGCCGATTACCAACTGCACTACGCCTTCCGCAGCCCGGAGCACGGCGCGTTTCACGACGAACTCAGCGCAGGCCCGCATGCCGAGCGCACGCGCACCTACGCCGACAGCCTGGGCCAATCACTGAATCTGGCCGAGCTGATGGGCAACCTGGACAGCGACGCGCACGTGTATGTGTGCGGCCCTAAACCGCTGATCGACGCGGTGATCGCCACCGGCAAACAACTGGGCCTGGCTGACGAACGCGTGCATTGGGAGCAGTTCGCCGCTGCGCCGATCACCGGCGGCGCGTTCACCCTGGTGCTGGCCAAATCCGGTCAGGAACTGCGCGTCGAAGAAGGCATGAGCATCCTCAAGGCCATCGAAAAAGCCAATGTCGACGTCGAATGCCTGTGCCGCGAAGGCGTGTGCGGCACCTGCGAGACGCGCATCCTTGAGGGGCAAGCCGAGCACAACGACCAATACCTGAGCGACGACGAAAAAGCCGCCCAGCAAACCATGATGATTTGCGTGTCGCGGGCCCGTGGCGAACGCCTGGTACTGGACTTATAAGCCTCACTTCCGTGATCGGGTCGAGGGCCGCAGGCGTGTGTGTATAATCGCAGCGCCCTGCGCCTCACGTGATCACGGATATGTCATGACCGAAGATAGCTTTGCCTTTCGTCTGAAGGAGCTGCTCGAACACCACAAAATGACCCTGCAAGCGGTCGGTACGGCCTTGGGTATTTCCCGCACGGCGGTGCACAAGTGGACCCGTGGTGGCGAAATCGACTACAGCAATTTGCGCAAACTGGCGGACCTGCTCAAGGTCAACTGGGTGTGGCTGCGCTATGGCGAACAGGCGGTGCAAGACCTTCAGGGCACCACGTCGGTTGAACTGCCGATGACCGATGTGCGGCGCAAGTACATTGCCGACATCATGGAAAGTGAAGCGCGCATGACCCTGGCCCAGGAAAACGCCGGGATCGTGACTTGGGAATGGAACCTCATCACCGACGAGGTGTTTTATTCGGCCAACGTCGAGCGGGTCTACGGCTGGCAGGTCAACCGCAACGAAGACTTCTGGCCGCACGTACTGCCCGAAGACGAAGTGGTGATGAACGAGCTGTACCGCGAATGCTTCGCCAACAACACCCCGTACGAATATGACTTCCGCATCTTCCGCCCGGATGGCGAGATGCGCTGGATCTCATCGCGGGCCATGCCGCTGAACGACAGCGCCGGGCGCCCGGTGAAAATGATCGGCATCAGCATGGACAACACCGCCCGCAAAACTGCCGAGCAATCGCTGCGTAAAAGCGAAGAAGCCTTTCGGGCCTTGTTTGAACTGGCGTGCGGCGCCATGGCTTACGTCGACCTCGACGGCCGCTGGCGGCGGGTTAACGACAGCTTGTGCCAGTTGTTGGGTTACAGCGAACAAGAGCTGCGGGCGCTGACCTTTCAGGCCATCACCCACCCCGATGACCTGCAAATCAACCTTGAGCAGTTGCAGCGCCTGCTCGACGGCGAAATCAGCAACTACGACCTCGAAAAACGCCTGCTGTGCAAAGACGGCCATTACATCTGGGCCCACGTGCGCACCTCATTGCAGCGCAACTCCCAGGACGACAGCCCCGAGCACTTGATCAGCGTGATCGACGACATCACCCAGGAACGCGCCGAACGCCAAGCGCTGCTGGACCGCATTGCAGAGCTTGAAAACAATACATAACCCGTGGGAGCGGGCTTGCTCGCGATTGGACCGACAAGGTTTTACTGATAGACCGAGTCGCCGGCATCGCGAGCAAGCCCGCTCCCACAAGGTGTGGTTTTGGTCATGTGCCGAGCAAACCCCAGCTCAAACAGCGTCCCGCTGTCGTCGCTTTGCACCCGCACTTCGCCGCCATGCAGTTGCATGATCGACCCCACAATCGCCAAGCCCAGCCCGCCTGAATCCCCAGGCTGCGAGCGCGAAGGGTCGACCCGGTAAAAACGATCGAACACTTTGCCCACATGCTGCGGCTCGATGGCGGGGCCGATGTTGTGCACGCCGATCCAGCAATACTCGGCGTCTTCACGCTGCACCAGCCTGATCACCGAATCGGGCTCGGCATGGCGCACGGCATTGGCCAGCAGGTTGCTCAGGGCCCGCTGCAACAGATGCAGGTCTGCTGTCAGCGTGCCGCTGAGCGAATTGCCCAAGCGCACGCCACGGTCTTCAGCCAACGCGTCAAAGTAATCACACAGCTCGTCGCCCACCGCGCGCAGGTCCACGTTTTGCAGGTGCACAGGCCGTTGCCCGTGCTCGGCGCGGGCCAGGAAC
The DNA here is from genome assembly GCF_009600525.1 of Pseudomonas sp. FSL R10-1350. Taxonomy (NCBI): domain Bacteria; kingdom Pseudomonadati; phylum Pseudomonadota; class Gammaproteobacteria; order Pseudomonadales; family Pseudomonadaceae; genus Pseudomonas; species Pseudomonas sp. FSL R10-1350. Next base: position 1,794 of record NZ_WIVR01000066.1, on the reverse strand, counting down.
ATCAGGTTCTCGGCCATGCGGTTCAGGCGTTCGTACTCTTCAATGTTGGACGCCAGCACGTCCTGATACTCCGCCGGGCTGCGCGTCTGATTCAGGGCCAGGCTGTTGCTGCCCAGCAGGTTGTGCAGCGGCGTGCGGATCTCATGGGCCAGATCCGCCGAGAACTGCGACAGCCGCGCAAAGTTGTCCTCAAGGCGCGCGAGCATGGCGTTGAGCGCCAGCACCGGCTCTTTCAATTCTGTGGGTACATGGTCGACCGGCATGCGTTGGTCAAGGCTGCGCGGGTTAATGCCGCGCATGGCCTGGGCCAGTTCCCGCAGCGGTTTCAGGCCACGGCGCAACAGCAGCAAGCCCAGGCCAAACGCGAGCAGGGCGCCCAGCCCGACCGCCATGTACAGACGCAGCCGGTAACTGGCGAGCATCTGCTCACGCTCTTGCAGATGCATGCCCACGGTCACGTTCAAGCGCTCGTCCGAAGGGCCGTCGGCAACGCCGCTCAGCAAGTCGAGGTTGCCCACCGTCTGGATGTCGCTGCGCTGTGGCATGCGCTCCTGTGGGAGGGGCTGCACAGGCGGCAGCGCTTGCTGATGCGGGTTGATCGTGATCACAGGGCGGCCGTCGCTGTGGGTCACCAGCAACAGGCTGTCACGGTTGCCCAGCATGTTTTGATACAGCCGGGGGCGCTCTTGCAGGGCTTCGAGGCTGTCGCTGTCATGCAGCAGGGCGCGCATGCGCTCAAGGCGACCGAGCAGCGCCATGTCATCGCGAAAGCTCAGTTCCGAGGCTAGTGAGCGGTACAGGAACACGCCGATTACGCTGAGCACCAGCGCGCACGTCAGCGCAATAGCCAGGGCCAGCCGCCAGGCGATGGACCTATTCATCGGGCGCTTCCAGCTGATAGCCGACGCCGCGCACGGTGTGGATAAGTTTTGGCATGTACGGGTCGTCGACCTTGGCGCGCAATCGGCGCACGGCGACCTCGACCATGTTGGTGTCGCTGTCGAAGTTCAGGTTCCACACCTGCGAGGCAATCAAGGTGCGCGACAACACTTCGCCCTGACGGCTGGCCAGCAACTGCAACAGCGCGAACTCCTTGTTGGTCAGGTTGATGCGCTGACCGCCCCGGCTGACGCGGCGACGCAGTACGTCGATCTCAAGGTCGGCAATGCTGTACGACTCGGCTTCACGCATCGGGCCACGACGCAGCAGTGTGCGCACCCGGGCCAGCAGTTCGGCAAAGGCAAACGGCTTGAGCAGGTAGTCGTCTGCGCCCAGTTCAAGGCCGCGCACGCGGTCTTCGATGGCGTCTTTGGCGGTTAAAAACAGCACCGGCGTGGCGCCGCGCTGGCGAATCAACTGCAGCAGTTGCCAGCCATTAAGCCCCGGCAGCATCACGTCCAGAATGACCAGATCGTATTCCTGCTGCTCAATCAGGTAGCGCCCGTCCAGCCCGTTCAAGGCCACATCCACGACAAAACCTGACTCCTTAAGGCCCTTGGCCAGGAACTCAGCTGTCTTGGCTTCGTCTTCCACCACTAACAAGCGCATCGCACACCTCGATCAATCGTCTGAACAGGCTAGGCGTGTTCGCCGGTATTGCCTATTACAAACTTGTAATCCAACTGACGGGGTTCTGACGGGGGTTGCTGGTTAAGGTGGCGCCATTCGAACAGGAGCTTGTCGATGAAGCTGAAAAATGTGCTGTTGTGGGCTGCCTTGAGCACCGCTGGCGCCGCCCAGGCCGCGCCGGATTTGCCGCGCCATGCCGACCTCGATCTGGCCACGGCCCAGCAA
>NZ_WIVR01000065.1:0-26580 GCF_009600525.1 Pseudomonas sp. FSL R10-1350 | reverse complement strand
ACCGCCGACCGTTGAAGCCGCCCAACCCGCCAAGGGCGTAGGTGGAGCGGCTGCCGAGCACGATGGGTACGTCGATGCCACCGGCCACCGCCAGGTACATGCGGGCGCCCGCCTTCGGAAAGTCAAAGCGCAGCACTTGCCCGGCCTTCACCGAGAACGCGGTGTCGGGGTGCATTTCTACACCGTCGAGCCGGGGGGTCATGTGGGCGCCGCTGACCGCGACCAGCGCGTCTTGCTGGAACTCGAGTTCCGGCCCCAGCAGCGTGCATTCCAGCGCAGCAGCACCGGCCGGGTTGCCCACTAATTGGTTGGCGGCGCTCAAGGCGTATTGGTCGAGCGCGCCGGATGGCGGGATGCCCAAGTGGTAGTAGCCTTCGCGGCCCAAGTCTTGAACCGAGGTGGCGAGTCCGGGTTTGAGTACTTTGATCATGCCAGCACCTGCGACAAAGACTGTGGATAGCCAACCGGGTCGGCCAGAAACGCGTCCAGCGAGAACTCCACCGGCCGGATCCGCAAATCGAAACGCCCGGCGTCGACCTCGGCCACGGCGTGGTCGTAGTCTTCGCGGCTCATCGGTTTGAATTGCACGATGTCACCGGGGCGGAAGAACACCATGTGTTCCTTGAGGTAGGCGAGGTTCTGCTGCGGGTCGTAGATCGGCGCCGGGGTGACGCCAAACATTTGGTAGCCGCCCGCGCCGCGTACCGAGTAAATGCAGCCAAAACAACCGCCGTGACCGAGGGTCAATTTGGGCGTGTCGGTGCGCGGCCGCAGGTATTTGGGCACCTGCAATTGCCGCTCGCGCTCCACCATCTGGAACATGAACGGCAGCCCGGCAACAAAGCCGACCATGGAGACAAACCACGGCGCACCGCTGTGGGCTTCGATGAAGGCCTCGACATCGGCCAGGCCGTTAATGCGGGCGGCGTATTCCAGATCCGTGGCGCTCGGGTCTTGGTGGCGATCGCGAAAACGCATTAGGGTTTCGTGGGTCCACGGGTCGTTGTAGAGCACCGGAATTTCGATGATGCGGGTGTGTAACGAGCGCTCGGCGACGGCCCCCGCTTCGGCGCTTTTTACGGCGTCGAGCAGTGTTTGAGGGGCGATGCGATCCGGGTCAAAACGGATCTGGAATGAGGCGTTGGCCAAGCACACATCAAGCACGCCATCGAGGGCCATGTGCTCCACGGCGCGGGTGACGGCCATGCCCTTGAAGAAGGCCTCCAAGGACATGCTGTCGCTGACTTCGGCAAACAAATGCTCGTCCGCGCCGAAGCTGTAGCGGATTGGGGTATTCATGCGTCACCTCCACCAGAGTGCTCGGTCAACCAGGTTTCCAAGGTGCCGGTGTTGAAGTCCGCGCTGTGCAGCCACGGCTGTTTCAACAACTGGCCATGCAGCGACAAGGTGCTGGCCATGCCGGCCAGTTGAGTCTGTTCTACCGCGCTTGATGCCCGGGCCAAGGCTTGCGAGCGGTCAGCGCCGTGCACAATCAGTTTGGCCAGCAACGAGTCGTAGTATGGCGGCACGCGGTAGCCTTGATACAGATGCGTGTCGACGCGAATGCCCTCGCCCTGCGGCCAGACCAACGCCTCGACCACGCCGGGGCTGGGGAAGAAATTGCGCGCCGGGTCTTCGGCATTAAGGCGCATTTGCACGGCGGCGCCATTGAGGCGGATGTCGCTTTGCTGCAAGCCCAACGGCTCGCCAGCGGCAATGCGCAACATGGCCTGGACCAGGTCGATGCCAGTGATCAATTCACTGACCGGATGCTCCACCTGGATCCGCGTGTTCATCTCGATAAAGAAGAACTCGCCTGTCTCATCGTCGTACAGGTATTCCAGCGTGCCAGCGCCCTTGTAGCCCAGCGACTCGGCCAAGCGTACGGCGCTGTCGCAGAGGGTTTCGCGCTGTTGCTGAGTGAGGACCGGCGACGGCGCTTCTTCGAAGACTTTTTGCCGACGGCGCTGCAACGAGCACTCACGCTCAAACAAATGCACGGCGCGCTGACCGTCGCCCAGCACCTGGACTTCGATGTGCCGCGCCTTGCCGATAAAGCGCTCCAGATACACCGCGCCATTGCCGAACGCGGTCTGCGCTTCACGCTGGGCACGCGGGAATTCTTCGCTGAGTTGCTGGGCGCTTTGCGCCAGACGAATCCCGCGCCCGCCACCACCGGCCGATGCTTTGATCAGCAAGGGATAGCCCACGGACTCGGCGGCCTTGAGCGCGGACTCGACGTCGAACAGCTCATCCGCAGAGCCCGGCACCACTGGCACGCCAGCGGCCTGCGCGGTGCGGCGGGCCTCGGCTTTGTCACCCATGCGGCGGATGGTGTCGGGGCTCGGGCCGACAAAAATCGCCCCTGCGGCGAGCACGGCTTCGGCGAAGTCGGCGTTCTCGGACAAGAAGCCATAACCCGGATGCACCGCGTTGGCGCCGGTGGCTTTCAGCGCGCCGATCAAGGCCTCGATGTTCAGGTAGCTTTTATCGGCGCGGGCCGGGCCGAGGATGTGGACCTCATCGGCCATGCGCGCGGCCTGGGAGTCGACGTCGGCTTCGCTGCACGCGGCCACGGTGGGAATCCCCAACGACTGGGCGGCGCGAATAATCCGCACGGCGATCTCGCCACGGTTGGCGATCAGTAATTTATGAATGCCTTGGGTCATGGTCACGCCCTTACTCGTGGTCGAGCGTTGCGATGACCTGGCCCGGCTCGATCGGGTCGCCGTCTTCAACCAGGAAGGCGCTGACCCGACCGGCTGCCCCGGCGGTCAATTCAGAAAACTGCTTCATAACTTCAATCAAGCCAATGACCGTGTCGGCAGTGACCTGCGCGCCCACTTCAACAAAGTTGTCCGAGTCCGGTGAAGCTTTGCGGTAGAACGTGCCTGGCAATGGGGTGATGACGGTGTGTTCGGCCATGTCTGTTCCTCTTGGAATAGTTGTAGAAAGGCAGGCAAAAAGAATCGATGCTTAAACCCTGGTTTCTGGCGCCAGGTGTTCAGGGGTTAACGTGGCGCGCGCACCTTGAGCCCGGCACCGTCCAGTGCGCCGCGCACCGCTTGGGCCAAAACGAGCGCGCCCGGCGTGTCGCTGTGCAAGCAGATGGAGTCGAACTCGATGGCCAGGTCTTCGCCTTCGACGGTGCGCACCACGCCCTCCTGACAGGCACGCAACGCACGCTCGGCAACGTGGGCCGGGTCGTAAGCACGCACATTGCGGGTAAACACGATGGAGCCGCTGAGGTCGTATTCGCGGTCGGCATAAAACTCGCGAACCACCGGCTGACCCAACGCTTGCGCGATGCGGCAGATCACCGAACCCGGCATGCAAAACAGCAGCAGCTCTGGCTCCAGACGTTGCAGGTTCTCGACCAGCAAGCGCGCCGCTTCTTCGTCGCGGGCCAGGTGCATGTAGAGCGCGCCGTGGGGCTTGATGTGTTGCAGTGCAACGCCTTGAACACGCGCCAGCTCACGCAGGGCGCCGAGTTGGTAAAGGATGTCGTCGACCAGTTCCTGGGCCGGGGCATTGATGTGGCGACGGCCAAAACCGACCAGGTCGCGAAAGCCCGGGTGTGCGCCAATGGCCACGCCCAGTCGCTTGGCTTGCTCGATGGTGCGGCGCATGGTGCTCGGGTCACCGGCATGAAAACCGGTGGCGATATTGGCCGAGCTGATGACGGCCATCAGTTCGGTGTCGACGCCATCGCCGATGGTCCACGGGCCGAAACCCTCGCCCATGTCGGAGTTGAAATCTACGGTGTGCATGGGTGCTGCTCCTGGTGCTGATGACTGCATGCAAACTACGTTAGAGTGCTGCCAACCCCGTGGAAAGATCTATTAATAGATAGGATGCCTTCTGAAAAACAGATAGATGTCCTATGGAGTGCCCATGTCACTGACCCTGCGCCAAGTCCGCTATTTCGTCGCCACCGCCGAGATTGGGCAAATCTCCCAAGCGGCGATTTATTTGAATATTTCCCAGTCGGCGGTGACCACAGCGATCAAGGAGCTGGAAAGCACTGTCGGCACGCTGTTATTCCAGCGCTCGGTTCAGGGCATGACCTTGACCGAGGCCGGGCGGCATTTTCTGAACCGCGCCTACGTGATTTTGCGCAGCGTGGATGACGCCCTGAACAGCCCGCTGCCGGACATCCGCGCCAGCGGCGTGTTGCGCTTGGCGGCCAGCTACACGGTGATCGGTTATTTTTTGCCGCACCATTTGCAGCGCCTTGAACACTGGCACCCGGACGTCACCATCGAGGTCCATGAACAAGAGCGCACGGCGATCGAGCAAGGGTTACTGGAGGGTCGTTTCGACATGGCGGTGGTGCTGACGGCAAACCTGACGCACCCGGACATCGTCTCGGAAACACTCTTCAACTCTGAGCGCCGGTTGTGGCTGCCCAGCCATCACCCGCTGTGCGAGCGTTCGGCTGTGAGCTTGGCCGACGTCGCCAAAGAGCCCTACATTTTGCTCACCGTGGACGAAGCAGAACAAAGTGCGATGCGCTATTGGGAGCAGAGCCACCAACAACCCAGCGTGCGGGTGCGCACCAGTTCTGTTGAAGCGGTGCGCAGCATGGTTGCCAATGGCAGCGGCGTGGCGATCCTGTCGGACCTGGTGCACCGGCCGTGGTCACTGGAAGGCAAACGCATTGAAACCGTGACCGTCACCGACGCCGTGACGCCCATGAGCGTGGGGTTGGCGTGGCATCGCGAGCGCGACTTGAGCCCGGCGATGCAGGCGTTTCGCACATACTTCCACGACGCCTTTTTGGCCCCGCAGCAGATATCGGCGCGGCGCTGAGTGTTGAAAACACTACGAGGCTAGCTTGTTTTTTTGTAAGCAATTTCTAAAAATGGCCGACTGTATCCCTGCGTCAAAACAAGCTAGACGCAGACGGCCTCATTCGTATGGGCCATGGGGCGTTTACACTATTTTTTTACATACAACTTAACGAACCCAATCCGCTATACCTTTAGAAACCTCCGAGCGAGGCAGGTATTCTTGCTCCAAACGACCACGCTCTTGCGACAACAAATATCGGTACAAATCAGCTTCCTCGTTAAGCAGACCCGCGGGAGTTAAACCCGGCACCTTAACCGGTTCTGAGACTGCACTGATCGGCGCATATCGTTCGAACATTGCCTGGTCCATCAACAGCGCTTTGATCGCAGGCTGATGCTGCCTTGCTCGCGCTAACATCAAAAGCCCCCAAGTATCCATATCGCCCCAGTAAGCAAGTTGCTTGTCGGCTAACACTGGGGAGCTCAGCCAATGTAAATCCAACCCCGCCCCCAGAACAGCGACAGTATCCGGGACTCGAGGTAACAAATGGATGCACTGCTCGTTCTCCACAACAAGCAGACGCGCCCCTGGCATGAAGGTCTCGGCAAGTTCCGCCGTGGTAAGCCGCAGTTGTTTGAAAGGCAATATTCCAGGTGCCAGCGGGACAACCAATACCCAGTGACTACTCTCCTCGAAAGCATCTAGGAAAATTGTCAGGCCTTGCTCAGAGGCCGCGCCCTCAAAGCGTTCATCCAGTAGCTTGGTCAGTAAGCTTGAGTTTCTCTCAAAGAACTTAGTATCTACCCCGTACTCCGCCAATAGCCGTAACGGCCGCCCTTGGGCACATCCAGCTGATAAACGAGTAGCTAACTTAGCAATGGCAATAACCTCATCAGACGATTTGGTAAGCCAAAGGCTGCGCTGAGCAACCAACAGCGAGTGGAAAATGGGGTCAGTCTGTTCAACTAAGTGCTCAAGCTTGGCGTATTCCCGGCTGACCTCAGTATCATTTGCGGCGGATATCCACTCAGTCGGACTACGTAAGCACCATTTCATCGGTAAGGCGATAGGCGCCAGCCCAGTGCGATATGTGGCATCTTCCCATTGAACCTCGCCCACCCGTACCTTCCGCCAAGTCTCAACATGACACTGCACCGACTGGATATTCTCAGTGAAAACTCTCGCAGAAGGCTTGCCGATAGACAAATTGAGCGGCCAACAGTCTGGGTCAAGCAAGCGCTCCACACGGATACTGGACTGCTGCCATTGCCGAGCCAGATTACTGGCAATTTTAGTCGGTGATTTCATTCATCGCCCTAACGCGTTGATGGTTATGTTCGTCCAACGCCTCCCAACTCAGCGAGACCAAACTGGCTTCGTCACCACGTCGATGAACAACAATGGCAGAGCGGGTATGGTGGCGCAGCAGACGCATTTCCTTGTTGGGCGTGATAAATACAGCATGCAGGCCAAACTCCCTTAGTGCTGCGATAATCCGCCCAGCAACTGCGTGGGAACTTCGCGAAAAGGCCTCATCAAGGATAATGGTGCCAAAGAGCGGTCGACTGCTGCCATCTGGACACAGGGCGTAACTCAGAGAGGCCGTCAGAACATAGGATGCGATGATCTCCTTTTCCCCACCGCTGCCACCTTGGGAGCCAGTCCGGGTCTCGATTATTTCTTGGCTTTCTCGGTCAATCACTGAGACAGCAAATTCTAAGCGGAAACGTGGATCCAGAAGCGCGCGGGCAGCTTGAGTCCGATTACGCTCACAAGCATCCTTGAGTAACTTCACCAATTCCTGCAGGGCCTTGTATTGACTCTCGCCTTCATCATCAGTGAAGCGTGCAGAGTTCAAGTGTCGCTGCGCCCGCTCCAGGGTACGCACACTTTCATGAACGACCTTGCCTGCAATCAGCCGCAGATAACGCCCGGGCTGAAAATCAACTCGCCGCATGGTGCTATTCAGATCCTCTAAACGCTCTTCAATCAGAGATACTTCGTTGTCGATGTAACTAAGCAACTGCGTTACCCCGTCATCGGAGGAACGGTTGAGGTATTCGAGGAAACGTTTAAGTTTTTCGGGCAGAGCTTCCTCCGTCAGCACCCGCAGGCGATCCAGGTATTTGGGGACATCGAGCAGTTCCCGCCCAACGTCCGAAAGCGCTCCTGTATCGACTCTCAAGGCATCAGACATCCGCTTTGCGAGCTCTATCTGATGCTTCTGCAACCTCTCGGTGATTTCCAGAATCTGTTGCCGCAGTTCGTGCGAATACTTACGCTCCAGCTCAAGAATATCGCCCAGATCTTCAGTGTTAATGACTGGAAAATTTATCACCGCCAACTCACGCTGCGCGTCATTCATTCCAGGCTCAGCACGGCGATAGGCCTTACTGGCAGCGGTTACAGCTTGATCAAGCTGGCTCTTTAACCCAGCGCATCGCTCAACCCATTGACGAAGCTGCTGCTCCTGCGCCTTTTGCAGAGCTTCAGCCTCATCAAGCGCGAACTTAACGACCGAGAGATCGGAATCAGGAAGGGGCAGGTCCACGAGTTGCTTATGAAGTTCATCTACCTGCCCTTGTGCTCCGGGAAGGTCGATGTCATCAAACTGCAGTTCCTTGAAGCGCCCAAGCGTCTGCATCATGTCCTGAAGCTTACCCACCACATCCCCAGCCGATAGCAGCGTAGCCTTGGCAGACTGATGTTCTACGCCTAATGCCTGGATTCTCTCAGCAAGAAAAGCTAACCGGTCACGGTTGTCGAAGCCCGTCAGCCAGTCTTCATCTAATCGCTTCTGGTCTTGCTTGTCGAAAAAGCGCTCCTTACCCGACATCAGTCCCTGCGCCGTCATTGCGTGTGGCGTATGACGCAATTGTTCCGGGCTCTCTACACAGTGGCGGTCATTGTCTGCCAGTAGCGCTTTGATCGACTCTCGGTATGGATGATCTTTGAAGGTTAGTTTTCGAGTGAATCCGTCCTCAAAAAACCGCGGCTGAGATGCGGGCTCACTCACTTGCAACAAGCGCACGTGTAAACGGTTATGTCGCTGATTCACCCAACGCAGCGCGCGTTGAGCTAATTCTGACGGAACGAGAATACGCAGTCGGTGACTGCCTATGGCTCTCTCGATGGCCCCCCGCCAATCCTGATGCTCCTGCCTCACCTGTACGAGCTCGGCAACGAAAGGTAAAGCTGACTCGTCTAGCCCCAACTCTGCTGCCAAATCACTGCGAAATACTTGAAAAGGGCTGTGTATATTCGATCCGGGGCGCAGCAGCACTTGCGCCTGCTCTGCTTGTAGAGATCGCAATTTTTCGGTCAGCTCTTTCTCTGCAACGCCTGCTTTGAATTGGAGTTCGCGCGCCTCAGTAATCTGCTGGCTTAGCACTTCAAGCCGTTTAATGGCTTGCTCCTGATTGCCCTGCAAAGCAACCGCTGACAGCTCATCCGACAGCTGCAGGTTCCTGGCTAAACGCTGATACTGCGTAGCGTGGGCATCACGCTTGGCGCATACTTTTTCCCACTCGGTGATACGCGCACGAAGCTGATCTATACCCGCTCCACCTACTTGTAAATAGCGCTGGTATTGCAGCCCAACCAGCACTTTTTGCGCATCGAGCTGACCTTCACAGCTATCTCGTTCTGACTCGGCACTCTTGAACTCGCTTTCCAGCCTTTTAGTTTGCGCAGACCACAGGTTATAACCCTGTTCAGCAAACCAGATCGGTAGAATCCCCTCAATTACCTGCTTGTCCTGCAGTTGCTCACGCAGAATCCGGTAGCGCTCCCAGCTATCGGCAACAGGTTGCAACGAACGCTGCTGCTGACGGGCAGTTTCCAGTTCGCGGTGGATATCGGTGAGATCGTCAAAACTGTTGGCGACTTCAGACGCTCGCTCGAATGCCGAGCGATCATCCAGCACCAAGTCACGAAAAATCTCGTCAATGCTGTTGAGTTGCTTAAGCCCAGCCGCTCGGTTGAGTAATGTAAAAGCGTTTTCGCTCACCTCGAAATAGTCGCGCAGCCGAGCCAAGAACGCTTTTTTGCTGGGGTAAGACCAAATACCTGTGCAGTCCTTGTCCATCTGCCGCAGAGCACGCATTCCGCCCTCACGATGCAGGTTGAGCCAGTGCTCCAGGTTTAGATCTGGCGCTTCGCTGAACAACCACAGCTTCTTCAGATCGGTGGCCGTCGAGCTGCTGCCCTCGAACCAGAGTATTGCGCCAAGGCGCACCAGTTGCCCGTCACGCTCGAGCGTGGCAGCAATGGCCGTCACCGTTTTGCCTTGCCGAGCAATATGAGACTGACCCACCCCGCCGTCTCCGGGGCCCGAAACTCCACGGACATAGGAGACTAAATCCCGATCGCTTTCATGTCCGCCCGTGGATGCCAAGTTATAACGTGGATTGGCGCACAACAGAGTCATCAGCGCATCGACCAAAGTGGTTTTGCCACTGCCTGTCGGACCGACGACTGCAGTACCACCCGCATCAATCTCAGCACGGTGATAGCCCCGAAAACCTCCCCAGTTGTAAACCTCCACGCTTGTGAGAACAAAGGTTTCGTTGTCACGCCAGAGTGTGGGCTGTTTCATGGCATGACCTCATTGTCAGCCGACTTGGGTGTACCGCCGCCCTCTGCCTGTGCTTTCAGCCAAGCCAGTAAGGCCTGCAGATTTTCCGGATTGGCCAGGTGAGCAATGATCGGACGAATAATGATCCGGTCATGGGTGTCCGGCGCTGACACCACCCCATGTCCTTTGAGCTGGTCCAACAAGGTGATGATGCGAGTACGCTCTCTGGCATCACTGCCCAAGTCGCCCAGGTAGACCTGCAATTGGGGAATCAACTCATCTATCGCGACCAACGCCAAACTGGCACCTGTTCCGCTTTCCTGCTCATAGGCGATAAAGTGCTGACGGAGTATGGCAATCAGTAAGGACTGCTCTAGATTCAGTCGCTGCCTACGCACGAGCGGATGTGACCAGTCATCCTGTTCAGCTGTTTCTTTCTGGCGCACGGTAATAAACACTAAACCCCGGACCTCATCGGTACCCATAGCGAGATCGAGTGGTTCCAAAACCCCGGCCATGTCTTCGGGGTGAGTTCGCGCTATTCGATATAAATTGGGCTTGTGACTCTCCTCTAGCAGCCCGTACTTGAGCATCTCTTGAACAGTTTCGCGTAGTTGCTGCTGGGTCCGACGCTCATCGGCGGGCTCATCGATGGCCTCAAAATGCTCTGTATCACCCGCAAGGTCTGCCTCTTCTTCAACAACCTTGTTACCCGCCATACGATCGAAAATCCCAGCCATCTTTATAGCTCCCAGTCGATATCGTTAAGTAGCCTGCTTTCCAACCCAACATAAGGCAGATTGAAACGCCAACGACGCCGCTCCTCGTCTACCAACTCAACCACTTCCCGCTCTTCTGGCAGAACCTCAATACCGGCTTCACGTGCCATTGCCAACCAGAGTGCGAAGGTCTCCAGATCGTGAACAGGAGGCAACAGAGCCGAAAGCTCTCCTAAGCTCACCGGTTTATTTTGTTCGGCCAATACGGCAAGGGTGTCTCGTATCAGAGCCTCTCGGTCCAGCCCCTCGAAAGCCTCCCAAAAATCATCGTCGATAAGCTCCAGGCTCGCCGGGTTCAAACTCAAATCCAGTTCGGCCAATTCGTCATCTTCCAGCGTCTTGAAACGCAGACGCTCGACAGCTGGAACACCGGTGACGGCCACGCCTACAGCAGGCAGAGGAATAGACTGTCGTCGAACGGATTGGCGTTTCCAGTCAATATTAAGTGCCAGGTTGAAGAACTCACCTAGCAGATGCCCCACTCGATGATGTTCGGCAGCCAAGCCTGTTTTCATAAAGCCACGTACGTCGCGTTCACTACGAGCCCTTGCCTGGAGCACCGCCTGCGACTCTTGCAACAGGCGCATGCCCAACCAGCGCAACTCGCGTTGCTGGATACGGTTCAAGGCACTGGGGACGGCCGGATGACGGAGAATTGCCCGCAGACGCTCGCGCATGTTGTCCAGCTCAATGGTCTGGCGAAGCTGTTGCTGGAAACTATCAAATACGCGCCCCTCCGGGGTGTTCAGCAGAGCGTCCTGGCCATCGAGCAGACGATCGACAATTTCACCCCGGTGATAGTGCTCGCTGATGATGGACTGCCGAAGCGCCCGATCAGCCTCGCGCCAAGAGTCTTCGACCCGGCGAAAATCTGCACGCAAGCTGCTCGCCAAATTGTAGATCTCTCGAATGCCTTCGACTGCCTGCGCCTCATCCAGAACGTTTATATGCCCGACTTCAGCCTGAGCCAGCTCATGCTCCAAATCCTGAATCCTTCTGCGCAGGCTTGCCATACGACCGACAGGGCTTGGGTTCAGACTTGTTTCCAGATTCTCGATTTCACGCTGGACGACCGACAGCCGTGAGGCCGTGGATGTCATGACTCGGCTATCCAGTGATTCGACGAATGCAATAGCCATCTCAAGGGCGTCAGTTGCGTAGAGGCGCCCTTCACGCTAACAATCAGGCGGCGCTTGATCCACTCCCGAAGCTCTCGGCCAGCTTGAAGATGCACCGAGTCGGCAGCTATCTCATACAACTCCTGACTGACATGAGCGGCCATCATTTCTGCCAGCGCCTGTAATGCATCGTCCATGGCAACGCCTTCATGGGCCGACTCAAACAAGTTCTTTAGGCAGCCCAACACCAACGGTGCTCGACGTGAAGCAAGCAGAAGCCACGCAGGATGCTGGCTACGTGCTGAAATGTATCGTTGCGAACGCTGTTGCGCGTTTTCTTGCATGGCAGCCACCTTTGCAAAAGGTCGTCGAAGCTCCGAGACTAGCAAAGCCAGGTATCGGCCCATGGTCAGTCTTGCAATTAAGGGATGACCGACAGAGATCAGCCGCAGCAACTCTCCCCTAGATCTACATATCACGCTATCCATAGAACAGCTACTGCATAAAATAGCTATTGACGACTGCCTACAGAAAGAACAGAATCGCCCTACATGACGAGTCTGTAGAGCTGTAACTGATAAAAAACACGTTGAGGCCTGCTACGATCCGTGTCGCGACGCAAAAAAGTGACTCCGCTATCACGAGAGAAATATGCCAACGCCCTTACACACATTGAGCCAACTCGCAGAAATACGATCTGGACATACTTTTCGGGGAGCACTGGAACATGATTCCGAAGGCGACGTTCGGGTTCTGCAAATCAAGGATGTGCGCCAGCAAAGCGTCATTGATCCACAAACTTTAACTGCAATCCGTTGGACGGCCCGTACGAGCCCAACATGGCTTAAGGACGGTGATATTGCGGTCATTGCACGTGGCGATATCAATAGCGCCGCGCTCTATAAAGGGGGGCTACCGGTAGTCGCCACCAGCCAGCTATTTATCGTGAGTTGTAAACGACCTGATGTTTTACCGGAGTACCTGTGTTGGATGATCAACCTGGCGCAAAGCCAACGCAGTCTTGAACGAAGCGGGAGCAGTATCCAGGCCATTACCAAAGCTGGGCTGGGGGCGATGACCATCCCTCTTCCTCTGCCTGCCACTCAGCAAAAATTGATTGAGCTGCAAGATCTGTGGAATGAAGAAGATCGCTTGATCGCACAGTTGCAAGCGAACAGAACGCACATGCTGCAAGGCATTTACCAGCATCTTATTAAGGATTGAACCATGAGCAACAAAGTGAACCAGGACGATATCAATAAGGCGCTGTGGGCAGCCTGCGATACCTTCCGTGGCACTATCAGTGCCGACACCTACAAAGATTTCATTCTCACCATGCTGTTCCTCAAGTACATCAGTGATGTGTGGCAGGACCACTACGACACGTATAAAAAAGAATATGGCGATGAGCCCGAACTGATCACGGAAATGCTCAAAAACGAGCGTTTTGTTCTGCCGACTACGGCTAGCTTTTATGCGTTGTACGAACACCGTCATGAGCCAGGCAACGGCGAACGTATTGACCAGGCTTTGCACGCCATCGAAGAGGCCAATGGCACCAAGCTCAAAGATGCGGGCAAGAGTGTGTTCCAGGATATTTCCTTCAACACCGACAAGCTGGGCGAAGAGAAGCAAAAGAACACCATCTTGCGTCACTTGCTGGAAAACTTTGCAGGCGCTGAGCTTAACTTGAAACCGTCTCGCGTCGGCAGCCTCGACGTGATCGGTAACGCCTACGAGTATCTGATCAAAAACTTCGCCGCCAGCGGTGGCCAAAAAGCCGGAGAGTTTTATACCCCGCCAGAAGTATCCGAGCTGATTGCTGAACTGCTTGACCCTCAACCCGGCGACACCATCTGTGATCCGGCCTGTGGTTCGGCCTCTTTGCTGATGAAGTGCGGCCGCAAAGTCCGTGAGCACCACAACAGCAAACAGTACGCGCTGTATGGCCAAGAAGCGATTGGCTCCACGTGGTCACTGGCGAAAATGAACATGTTCCTGCACGGCGAGGACAACCACAAAATCGAATGGGGCGACACTCTGCGTAACCCCAAACTGCTCGACCAAAATGGGCAGTTGCTCAAGTTCGATATCGTGACCGCTAACCCGCCGTTCTCTTTGGACAAGTGGGGCCATGAAGAAGCAGAACAAGACCCGCACGGCCGTTTCAAACGAGGCATTCCACCGAAAAGCAAAGGTGACTACGCCTTCATTTTGCACATGATCGAAACGCTCAAGGCCAAGACCGGCCGCATGGCCGTGGTGGTGCCGCACGGCGCGCTGTTCCGTGGTTCTAGCGAGGGTAAAATTCGCCAAAAGCTGATTGAGGAAAACTTGCTCGATACCGTGATCGGTCTGCCTGAAAAACTGTTTTATGGCACGGGTATTCCTGCGGCAATTTTGCTGTTTAACAAAGCCAAGACTGATGAGAGCGTGTTGTTTATCGACGCCAGCCGGGACTTTAAGAGCGGGAAAAATCAGAACGTTTTGGGTGAAGAACATATCCAAAATATTCTGCTCACCTACCGTCATCGCATTAATTCAGATAAGTACAGCCACCGCGCCAGCCTGCAAGAAATCCGCGACAACGACTACAACCTGAATATTCCGCGTTATGTGGATATTTTCGAGGATGAGGAAGAAATTGATCTGCTAGAGATCCGCAAAGAGCGCGAGCTTCTTAAGAAGCAATTAGCTGATTTGGAATTAGACATGGACAATTACTTGAAGGAGCTAGGATATGGTTTCTAAGGTAAAAACCTACCTCGGTGATTATTTCACATCAAGCAGAGAAAAAGGGAGAGCTGGATTACCGCTATTATCGGTAACTTTAAACAATGGAATAATCCAGAGAAATGAATTGGAGCGAAAAACAGAGACTAATATTACCCCCGAAGAACATCTATTTGTAAAAGAAGGCGATATTGCTTACAACATGATGCGCGCTTGGCAGGGGGCCTTAGGCAGGGCTTACACCAATGGCATAGTCAGCCCGGCCTACATAGTCTTGCGCCCCAACAAAGACGTAGATAGTTCATATGCCGAGTATCTATTCAATACAAAAAAAATGATTTACTTATTCTGGGCATACTCGTACGGAATTACAAATGATCGCTTACGTTTGTACTTCAATGATTTTAAGAGAATTCCTGCGATTTTCCCCTGCATTGGCGAGCAAAAAAAAATCGCTAGAATTTTATCCCTCTGGGACAAGGCTATAAAGATAGCCGAACGGCTGCTTATAAATAGCCACCAGCATAAAAAATACTTACTACAACAACTGCTCACGAAAAAAATACGCACCCCAAGATTTCGTAGTGAATTTAAACGCTACCACTTCTCCGACTTGCTTAAAATTGATGCAAAAAGCCTAGGCAAAAATACGCCAGAAAACTTTGAATTCAACTATATTTCATTATCAGATGTGGATAATGGACGTATATCATCCGAACTAGAGTGTCATAAATTTCAGAGTGCACCAAGCCGAGCCAGACGGATAATAGCTGAAGACGATATTCTTTTATCAACCGTCAGACCGAATTTACAAGGATTTGCAAAGATCCAAAAAGAGCATGCAGGCCATATTGCTTCTACCGGATTTGCGGTTCTCACGCGAAAGGAAAACGTTTGTGCGGACTATGTATATCACTATCTATTCAGCGCACATATTACGGGCCAGATAAACTCACTTGTAGTCGGAACAAATTATCCAGCCATAAACTCATCCGATGTATCAGGATTGTCTATTTACTGCCCTGAATATGAGGAACAGAAAGAAATCGCTGAAATTCTGAGCAGCTGTGATTCGATGATCTATCAGTTACAACATAAGATTGCCTGCCTCAAAAAGGAAAAAAGAGCTCTTATGCAACAACTACTTACAGGCAAACGCCGTGTAATTATCGACAGACCGGAGCCCGCCTGATGGCCAAGAAACACATCCCTTTTGTGATTGCCTATGACTTCGACGGGACCCTATCGCCCGGTAATATGCAGGAGTACGACTTTGTACCGGCACTGGGTATCAAGCCGGCTGAGTTCTGGAAAGAAGCAAAATCTATGGCTCAGGAGCAGCAAGCTGACGAAATTCTGGCCTATATGCGCTTGATGATCGAGCGCGCTAACGCTGCCAAAGTATCGGTGCGCAAAAAGAGCTTTGCCGATTTTGGGGCGCACATCCAGTTATTTCCGGGTGTGCTGGAGTGGTTCAAACGCATTACCGAATATGGCCGCGCTAAAGGCGTAAAGGTCGAGCACTTCATCATTTCGTCCGGTCTGCGCGAGATGATCGAGGGAACTCCGATCAACAAGCATTTCACCCGTGTTTATGCATCTGGCTTTATGTACGACCACAATGATGTAGCACACTGGCCAGCCTTAGCGGTGAACTACACAACTAAAACCCAGTATCTGTTCCGTATCAACAAAGGCAGCTTGGATGTACACGATAACTCAGTAATCAACAAATTCGTCGAGCCCGCCGCACGACCAGTTCCGTTTAGCAATATGGTATTTATCGGCGACGGCGAGACTGACATTCCCTCCATGCGCTTGGTCAAAAGCCAAGGTGGCCACTCGATCGCTGTTTACGGTAAAGGTAAACGAGGCGCACGTGAAAAAGCGCTCAATTTGGTAAAGGAAGGGCGCACCAACCTGGCGACCACTGCCGATTACAACGATGGCTCAGCCATTGACCACGCTGTAAAGGCGATGATCGACAAGGTGACGGCGGATCGCACCATTGCGGAGGCGAATGGTTGATATGCCAGGTAATGACCTGATTCTCTACAGCACGGAGGATGGCCTGGCGCAGTTCACTTTGCGTGAAATGAATGGTCAGGTGTGGCTCACGCAGCTGGAAATTGCCGACCTTTACCAGACCAGCAAGCAGAATATCGGCAAGCATATTCAGGCAACGATCGCAGACGGGGAGCTGGCTGAAGGGGCAGTTGTAAACCAAAAGTTTACTACTGCCGCTGATGGTAAAGAGTACCTCACGCACCTCTATGCATTGCCCATGATCATCGCGGTGGGCTATCGCGTGCGCTCGACCCGGGGCACGCAATTTCGCCAGTGGGCGACCCGTACGCTGAGTGAGTACATGCTCAAGGGCTTCGTGATGGACGATGCCCGCCTGAAAGAACCCCGCTGGGATTATTTCGATGAGTTGCTCAAACGTATCCGCGATATACGCGCCTCGGAGAAGCGCTTTTATCAAAAGGTCCGCGACCTGTTTACGCTCGCTGAAGACTATCGCGCCAATGAACAAGACACGACGTGGCTGTTTGCCGAGGTCCAGAACAAACTGTTCTTTGCCGTCACCGGGCACACCGCCGCTGAACTGATTGTTTTACGAGCGGATGCCTCTGCGCCCAATATGAACTTGCTCAGCTTCAAGGGCGACCGAGTTCGCAAAGCTGATGTGGTGGTGGCAAAGAACTACCTGACTGCAGAAGAGTTGGATCAACTCAATCGCTTGGTCACTATGTTTCTGGACTTTGCCGAGCTGCGCGCGGAACAACGTAAACATCTGCAGTTGGCAGATTGGCGGCAATATATCGACAGCTTTATGGCATTCAACGAACAACCCTTGTTGCGCTCCGCGGGGAGTGTTAGCCACGAGCACATGAAACATGTCGCTCATGAACGCTATGAGCAGTTCGATCAATGCCGCCGTGAGTCTGAAGCACACGCTGCCGATGCCAACGAGTTGGCGGCGCTGGAGCACCTGGAAAAACGCTTGAGCCGCGAAAAGAAAAAGCGCTGATATGAAACGTCTGACAACAAAAGGAACGCAGTGGTGAATCCCATTCCAAAATTTCAGGAAGAATACAGCGCCAAGCTCCCGGCTCTCGTCCTATTGAGCAACCTCGGCTGGCAATTCATCTCTCCTGAACAAGCGTCTAAAGCACGTGCAGGCAAGAGTGATGAAGTCGTGCTGCGCGATGTATTGCGCGAACAATTGAGCGCTCGGCGCTTTTTGTTTGCAGGAAAAGAGTATCCGTTGTCAGACAAAGCCATTGATAACCTCATCAGCGAAGTGTGCAGCCCCGCGCTCAATGAAGGCCTTCAGGGCGCTAATGAGCGGCTTTATAACCATTTGCTGTATGGCATCTCTGTGACTGAGTTTGTCGACGGAAAAAAGGTTAACCCGACCATTGCTTTGATTGATTGGCAGAATCCGGAAAATAACAGTTTCATTTTTACCGAAGAATTTCGTGTTTTACGCAGCGGCGGAGTCGATAGCCGACGCCCCGATATTGTGTGCTTTGTTAACGGCATACCCTTGGTGGTTATTGAGGCCAAACGCC
Source organism: Pseudomonas sp. FSL R10-1350 (assembly GCF_009600525.1). Taxonomy (NCBI): domain Bacteria; kingdom Pseudomonadati; phylum Pseudomonadota; class Gammaproteobacteria; order Pseudomonadales; family Pseudomonadaceae; genus Pseudomonas; species Pseudomonas sp. FSL R10-1350. The sequence goes on along the minus strand of NZ_WIVR01000065.1, from coordinate 9,002 downwards.
CCGCGGGGAACACACAAAAAGGCCCGACCATTGATGAAGGTATCTCACAAAACCTGCGCAATCAGCGTCACGATGAGATCCCCAGACTGTTTGCCTACAGTCAGCTGTTACTGTCGATCAACGGCAGTGATGGGCGCTACGGTACCTGCGGTACGCCCACAAAATTCTGGGCCACCTGGCGAGAAGAGGATATTGACGCCAGCGAACAACTCACACTTAAAAACCGTGTGCTGAGCGCCCAGCAGAAAGCAGCCATCTTCTGCCACCGCCCCGCTAGCGCACTTGACTGGTATGAAAACCTGATTGCAGGTGGCGAGTTGGCCGTCACTGGCCAGGATCAACTACTCATGAGCCTGCTGTCTCCGGCCCGGCTGCTGGAGATGACGCGCTATTTCACGCTGTTCGACAAAAAGGCCGGTAAAATTGTCGCCCGCTACCAGCAGGTGTTCGGCATTAAAAGACTGATTGAGCGGATTAGTCTCAAACGCAAAGACGGCGGTCGTGAGGGCGGGGTTATTTGGCACACCACGGGGTCGGGCAAGTCCTTCACGATGGTGTTTCTGAGTAAAGCGTTGGTACTGCACCAGTCACTTAAACAGTGCCGCATTGTGGTGGTTACTGACCGGGTGGATCTGGAAAATCAGTTGAGTAACACCTTTGCGTCTGGCGGTGAACTTGCCGGCAAAAAGGATCGTATTGCTGCGATGGCAACCTCCGGGACGCGACTGGCTGAGCAAATCGGAACGGGCAACGAGCGAATTATTTTTTCGCTGATCCAGAAATTCAACAGCGCCACAAAACTGCCGCAATGTGTGAATAAGAGCCCCGACATCATTGTGCTCATTGACGAGGGCCACCGTAGCCAAGGCGGAGAAACCCATAACCGTATGAAGCAGGCATTACCCAATGCCGCCTTTGTTGCATTCACGGGTACCCCACTGCTCAAAGATGACAAAACCACCAACAAGTTTGGGCCGATCGTGCATGCCTATACCATGCAACGCGCTGTTGAAGATCACGCGGTGACACCCCTGCTGTATGAAGAGCGCATTCCCGATCTGGATGTGAATGCGCGGGCCATTGATAGCTGGTTCGAGCGCATCACTCTTGGGCTGACCGATCAACAAAAAGCAGATTTAAAACGCAAGTGTGCAAGCAAGGGGCAGATCTACAGCACAGACGACCGTATTCGACTGATAGCCCTGGATATTGCCAACCACTTCGTCAAGAACATTGATGATGGCCTCAAAGGACAACTGGCCTGCGACAGTAAGGCTTCGGCGATAAGGTACAAAAAGTACCTTGATGAGGCAGGGCTGTTTGAAAGTGCTGTGATCATGAGCCCGCCTGATGTTCACGAAGGCAACACGGAGGTTGATGAATCAACGTCTTCCGAGGTGGCTCAATGGTGGAAGAAAAATGTCGGCAGTAATGACGAGCAGACGTACACCAAACAGCTGATTGAGCGCTTCAATAAAGATGAATCTCTTAAGCTTCTGATCGTTGTGGATAAGCTGCTGACAGGCTTCGACGAGCCAAAAAACAGCGTGCTTTACATCGACAAACCGCTCAAGGAACACAATCTGATTCAGGCCATCGCACGGGTCAATCGCCTGCACCCGCTTAAGAAGTTTGGTCTGTTGATTGACTACCGCGGCATCCTGGCCGAGCTGGATACCACCATCCAGAAATATCAAGACTTGGCCTCACGCACGCAGGGGGGTTACGACATCAATGACATTGCGGGCCTTTATAGCCAGATGAGCAGCGAGTACAAACGCTTGCCGCAGTTATATAAGACCCTCATGGCTATTTTCTCGGGTGTTAAAAATAAGCACGACATTGAGCAATTACGCCAAGTATTGGTGCCAAAGCTACATGACCGCGATGGCGAACTCGTGGACGCAAATCTCAAAGTACGAGAGGACTTCTATGAAGCTCTCACCGAGTTCGCGAGCTGCTTGAAGGTTGCCTTGCAGTCGGCTTCATTCTTTGAAGACACCAGCTTCAGCGAAAAAGACCGAAATCATTACAAAGAAACCCTCAAGCAATTTTCCAGCTTGCGCCAACTGGTCAAACAAGATGCTGGGGAAACGATCAACTATGACCAGTACGCCGAACAGGTACGCAAGCTTTTGGATAAGCACGTCGTCGGTGTCGAAGTAAGAGACCCAAGCGGTGTCTATGAAGTTGGAAAAATGGGGCAGAAGCAGCCCAAGGATTGGAGCGAAGAAAAAACCCGCAATGAGACGGACATCATCAAGACGCGTATCAGCAAAATGATCGAACAAGAGCTACGCGACGATCCCTATGCTCAAGAGGCCTTTTCAAAACTGCTGCGCCAAGCTATCGAAGAAGCGGAGAAGCTATTCGATCACCCACTCAAGCAGTACATGCTTTTTCATGAGTTCGAGCAGCAAGTACAAGCGCGCAAGCTGAGTGAGTTACCTGATGCATTTGTAGGTCATCAACATGCCCAGGCTTACTTCGGCATCTTCAAGAAAACCCTGCCTGAAACGTTAAGCTCTGCGGACGAGCAGGTGCAGGGACATTGGGTGAAGCTGGCTTTTAGTTTGGATGACATGGTCGAAACCTCTGTGGCGGAACACTCCATCAACCCACAAAACATCGAAAACGATATCCGTAAAAAACTGTTACCGCTGCTCTTCAAGGAGTGCAAGGCTGTAGGGGCTGGAATGGATCAGGCAAAAGCCATGGTCGAATGGGTGGTAAAAATTACACGCGTGGGCCTATCAGGCCTATGAGCGTACCCATTGTCACATCAACACCACACCTTCCCGTACAGAGGGCCTGGCTGAGCTTTTATTATGCGGATGAACTTATCCAGGTCGAACGAGCTGCGCGGCCACGCGAGGTGTCACGCATTTTGATAAAGGTTGATCCAGACTGCCGAGTTCGCGTCAGCGCTCCCGCCAGCGCTACGGACGAACAGGTTTTGGTAGCACTCAAAAAGCGTGCTCGCTGGATTTATCAGCAACTGCGCGATTTTCGAGTACAAATAGCTCACATACGGCCGCGTCATTATGTGAGTGGCGAAAGTCACCACTATTTGGGCAAGCAACATGTATTGAAAGTAATTGAGTTGCCCACCACAGCTCAACACGTGCGTTTGTTGCGCGGGAAAATTGAAGTATCGGTGAGGCAAAAAAAGCCAGAGAAAGTAAAAGAGCTACTACACGCTTGGTACAGAGAGCGGGCACGCGATATTTTTGAGCGACGCCTTCAGGCAGTGCTAGAACAGACTCAGTGGGTTAATGAGCATCCCCCCCTGCGCATTTTGACCATGCAAACCCAATGGGGTAGCTGCTCCCCCGCAGGGCGCATCACCTTGAATCCGCACTTAGTCAAAGCGCCTCGTGATTGCATCGATTACGTCATCTTGCATGAGCTTTGCCATCTTGCGGAACACAACCACAGCGAGCGCTTTTACCGCTTGATGCAGCAAGTAATGCCCCAGTGGGAAAAGATCAAACAGAGACTGGACAGCATGGCTGCGTCCTTACTTAACGATACGTAGTGCATGGAGCCGGTGTACCTGCGATACAAACAACGCGCTCTAACAGGCTGATCGCATTGATGCCATCGCAGGCAAGCCAGCTCCCACACTAATGAGCAGCAATTAGAACTGGTATTCGACGCTGCCTTGCAGGGTTCGCCCACGGCCCAGGGTGAAGGCCAGTACGTCGCCCAGCGGGACGAGGTAGGCGCGGTCGGTGACGTTTTCCATGGCCACACGCAGGTTCAACTGGTCGTTGACCCGGTAGCTACCGTACAGGTCGTAGACAGTGTAGGGCTTCCAGTCTGCCGGGTAGACGCCGCCCTGAGAGACGGTTACGTCCGGGCCGCCGGCGATGGAGTAGCCGCCGCTGTAACGGGCGCGGGCGCCGATATCCAGTTTGCGCTCGAAGAAGCGCGCGCCCAGGGTGAGGGTGCCGCGGTCCATCGGCATGTGTTCGGCAGAACCGAGGATGGCGCCGCAATGCGAGGAGCCGTTGGCGATGTCATCAGGGATCATGGCGTCTACCGGCTGACGGCTGCCGGGTTTTTTGACGATTTTAGTGACGCCGCCCAGCCAGGCGGTTTTGCTGCAGTAGTCGTTGGTGCCGATCATGTGCGTGTAGTTGAACTGGCCATAGGCGGCGCCTGCGTCGTAGTCCAACTGGTACTCAATGCCCTTGAAGCGGGTTTCTTTGAGGTTGTTGACGTAGGCGCTGTTGCCCAGGCTGGCCATGCCATAACCCGGCTTTTGCAAGGCCATGTTCATGAAGATGAAGTCGTCGACCCGGGTGTCAAAGTACGACACTTTGGCGCCTATGCGGTCGCCCTCCAGGAACAGGCTGTCTTTGAAGACGTTGACGCCCACTTCCCAGGTGGTCGAGGTCTCTGGCTTGAGGAACGGGTTGGGGTAGGTGAATTCTGCGCCCCCGCCATGGGGCCGCCCGCTGATCATGGTTTCGGTCACGGCCGGTGGGCGCCAGCCCTTGCCGTAAGTGGCGAACAGTTGCATCCAGTCCAGGCCCGGCTTGACCGATAGGCCGAAGGTGGGCGAGAAGCGGCCTTGCTCTTCGTCTACGTCATAGTGCACCGACTCGCCGATCTGCTTGGTGGTGCCAATCACGAACGTGCGGGTTTCAAGGCCGGTCTTGCCGCGCAGCCGGTAACGGTCGTAGCGCAAGCCCGCGTTCACGTTGAACCAGTCGTCGTAGTCGTAATCCAGACGCGTGAACAGGCTGGCCACGCCACGATCACCCTTGGGTGTCATGTTTTCTGAGTCCGGGCTATCGAGCACGGCGCCTTCAGCCACGGTTTGGGTCGAGTTGGGGCGCACTTTGTCGTAGAAGAACTCCAGCCCGTAGTTGGCTTTGATGATCGAGCGTTCACCCAGTGCAAACAGCGAGGTGTTCTGCGCTTGCAGGCCGTAGGTGTCGGTCTGGTAGGTGACCTTGTAGGCAGGGCTGATGCCGCGCGCCAGGGTGGACTGCTCGTTGCGGTTGTCGACGTGGTAGACTTTGCCCTTGAAGTCGATCAGCGGGTTGTCCGGCGTGTAGCTGTAGTCCAGCGCCAGGTTCTGCGCCCTGACGCTGTTGCTGCCGAGTTTGTCCCAGAGGTCGGCCTTTTCGACGTTCATCATGTTGGCGTCGGTGTAGTTGACGTTGGTCACCAGGTAGCTGAGTTGCAAGCGCTGGTCTTGTGGCAGGTTGAGGCCGAGTTTGATCAGGCGTGAGCGCATCACCGAGCCTGAGTATTCCACCGGGGAGTTTTTAAGGCGGGTGGCGTTTTCCGGGTGGGCGGCAGAGCCTGTGCGCAGCTCGCCGATGGAGCCTTTGGTGCCGGGGTCATAGTCGCCCAGATGGCGCTCGCTCGCGGCCACCAGCATGTCCCAGACTTCGCCGCCGATGGCAAAGGCCGAGCTGCCAATAAAGTGGGTGCCATTGCCCAGCCCGCCCAGGCCTGTGGTAACGCGGATACGGCCGCCGATTTCTTTGCCATCGGTAAGCAGGTCCGACGCTTCGAGGGTGCGGAAGTTGGCAATACCGCCAATTACGCCCGCGCCGCCCATGGTGGAGGTGGCGCCCTTTTCAATCACGACCTGGGAGAGCAAATCGGGGTCGACATACAACGTTCCGTTGCGTTGCTGGTGGCCGCTTTGTTGATAGTTCTGGCGCATGCCGTCGACCGACATGTTGACTCGGCCATAGTCCTGAATGCCGCGAATGTTGACGGACAAACCGGGGTCTTGCTGACTGACCGCCGAGTACACGCCGGTGGTTTCTTCGAGCATGTCGGCGGCATGGCGCGGCGGGTTGCGGTCCAGTTGTTCGCGGCTGACCACGTTGACCGAACGCGGCGCCTGGTAGACCCAGTCCCCGGGGTGCGCGGCGTTGACTTGGGTGGCCGACAAGCTCAGCACATTGCCTTCGTGCACCGGCAACTGGAACAACTGCACGGACGGGCGTTTGCTGCCTTGGGCCTGGTTGTGTTCGAAGCGGATGCCGCTGCCGTCGAGCAACTGGCTCAGGGCCGCGGCGATGCTGTAGTTGCCCTGCACGGCGTGGCCCGTGCGGCCTTGCAGCTGTGCGTCGCCGACCAGCAGATCGATCCCGGCTTGAGCGGCCAAGGCGTAGATGGCGGTGTCCAGTGGCTGAGCGGGCACGTTGAACGGACGAACGCTGTCGAGCGTGGCCACCTTGCCCGGCGCCCCTGTTGCCGTGCTTTGCTGAGCGGCCACCTGGCCTGTCGATACCGCGCCAAGCAGCATAATGGCCATGCCTATAGCCCGTCCCAGACGACTGGGGATCGGTCGTTCTACGTTCATCCTTAACCACTCCTTGAATGCTAATGAATTACATCTGCATTAGCATTGACGGATGGTCGCACACCCTAGGTAAAAATAATTTCCAGCCCGTGGTCGGGGCTTAATACAGCACGGTCACGCCTGCCAGTTGGGCGACCTGAAGCTGGCGTTCGGCTGCCAGGGTACGGATGGCGGCATCGAGGTTGTCGAGGTGGAACAAGCCGCTGACCGGGGTGTGCGCCTGCTCGCTGGCGACCAGTTTGAGCAGGCCGGGGCGAAAGTCCGAGAAGCGTTGCAGCACCTGATCGAGGGGCACATTGCGAAAGATCAGCACGCCCTGCGCCCAGTCGGCGCGCTGTGTCGGGTCGTCGTTGAGGGCGACGATGCCCTGACCGCGTTGGTAGCGGGCGGCTTGGCCCTCACTCAGCGCCAGCTCGCTCTGGGGCTGTTGCAGGCTGACGTTGACGCTGTGTTGCAGCACGCCGACCCAGGCGTTGTCGCTGTCTTGTCGTTGCACCAGAAAGCGCGTGCCCAATGCTTGGGTTCGACCGCCGGAAGCTTCGACGACGAACGCACGTTTTTCTTCGCCCTGACGCGGCGCCGGGCTGAACAATGCCTCGCCCTGGATCAGTCGCACGCGGCGTTCATGGCCGTCGTAATCGACGTCCAGGGCGCTGCGCGAACTGAGCAACACTTGGCTGCCATCTGCGAGGGTCAAGGTGCGAACTTCGCCGGTGCCGGTGCGGTAATCGGCCATCAATGGGGCCAGTGTGTCGCGGCTGTTCACCGCCAGCATCACCACCAGCAACAGGCCTGCAACGCCCGCCCAGCGCACGGGCATGCGCGGCTCCCAGGTGAACAAACCGCGCAGAAAACGCCGCACACGGGTGGCCCGCGCCACGGGGACGGGGGTGGCAAACAGCGGATTGGCGCGCAGGGTTTCAGCCATCTCCCAGAGCATTTCAGCGTCGGCCAGAGCATCGGCATGGGCCGGGTCGGCGTCCAGCCAACGCTCCAGCGCGTCCATTTGTTGCGCATCCAGCCGCTCCATGCGTTGGCGTACGGCCCAGTCAGCGGCCTGCTGGCGGATTCGCTCAGCAGTGGCGTCAGGCGTCATCACAGGATGTTCTCTTTTTTGGGCGTATAGGGGATATGACGGGCAAGGCGGCCACATCCGGTAAATAAACACGCATACGGTGCAGGGTTTTCATCCGCGAGGCTCCATTTTTTGCGCGACGAAGCTGACGGCCATGGCCAGATGCTTCTGCACGGAGCTGGTGGAAATCGCCAAATGCTCGGCAGCCTGTTGATAACTCATGCCTTCGAACCGACACAACTGGAACACCTGACGCGTGCGCAGGGGCAGCGCGGATATCGCCTGCAACAGGCGTTGCATGTCTTGCTGGGCCTGGGCACGCATGTCCGGGCCGGGCATCGGGTCGACGACGTCGTGCAGGGTTTCTAGGGGGACGCTGTCGGTGCGGGCCTGTTGATGGCTGCGCCGATGGTCAATGACCAGACGGCTGGCCATGGTAAACAGGAACGCCATGGGTTCTTGCAGGCGCTCTTCACTCTCGCGCATGGCCAGGCGGGCAAAACACTCTTGGGTGAGGTCGTCCGCCAGTTCGGGCTGGCGTGTTTTTAATAGCAGAAAGCGCCGCAGACGCGGCGCGCACTCGGCATACCATCGCTCCAGTTCGGTTTCAGAGGCCATGGCGCCTGCGCTGCTCGATTTAAATGAGGTTGATATTCTTTATCATTTGCGCAGGTAGAGGCAAGAGGCTATTACGGGTGAGGTGGCTCTTAGGGCAAAAGCCAGATCAAGAGATCGCGAGGCAAGCTCGCTTCTACAGGGGGGCCGGTGGGTTGGGCGTTGCGTTGGCGGGCGCAATCGTGAATGATACGGCTTCTCATTTATGACCCTTTCTCGTCCGGGCTTTCCGTTCATGCCTTCGCCCTCCCCTTCAACGTTGCTGGCCAGCTTTCAGGAGCATTACGACGAGCTGTTGTCGTTCCTGACACGGCGCCTGCGTGATCGGCATCGGGCGGCGGATGTCGCACAGGAGACCTGGATCAGACTGGCGAAGATCGACCCTGATACGGTCACGGTGCTGAACGATCGGCACTTTATTTTCAAGGTGGCGGGCAATCTGGCCATTGATGCGCTGCGGGTTGATCAGCGCCAGACCCGCAATCTGAGCGCCGAGCCGCCGTCCATCGACATCGCCGACCCGGGGTTGCCGCCAGAAGGTTTATTGCTGGCCAAAGAGCGCATCGGCATTTTGGATGAAGCCCTGCAACAGCTCTCACCTAATGCTCGCAAGGCGTTGTTGCTGAGCCGTATCGATGGCATGACCCAAGCGCAGATCGCGGCAGAACTGGGCGTGTCGCCGAGTATGGTGGCAAAATACATCGGCCAGGCGTTGCGCCATTGCCGTGACTGGCTCAAACACAACCATGCCTGAGCCCGCCGCAATGCCTTCAACGCCCTCCTCTGACGACCTCGACGATCAAGCCATTGAGTGGCAAACGCTGCTGCATTCTGGCGACGCCAGCGCTGGTCAGCGTATGGCCTACCAACGCTGGCAAGACCTCAGCCCGGCCCACCAGACCGCCGCCCGCGAGGCCGAAGCGCTGTGGGCCGATATCGGCCTGACCGCCACTGCCGAGCAACACCGTACGCGCC
>NZ_WIVR01000064.1:0-26989 GCF_009600525.1 Pseudomonas sp. FSL R10-1350 | reverse complement strand
GCTGCGGGGGCTGCCACAGGCTCTGTCGGCACCGCGGGCGGCACCGTCGGCTGGAGCGGGGCCAAGATCTTCTTGGCTTCCTCTTCCATCGACAAGATGTGTTCGTTGTGCAACTGGCGACGGATCTCGTCAGCGCCGATTTCACGTTCAACTTCCTGTTTGATCGCATTGAAACTGCGTTTCAAGCGTCCGATCCACAGGCCGGCGGTGCGTGCAGCACCCGGCAGGCGCTCGGGGCCCAGCACCACGAGGGCAACCAGGCCGACAAGCAGCAGTTCACTGAAGCTGATACCGAACATGGGTTTTGGCTCACACGTCTTTGCGGGTCGGCTCTTCGACTTTTTGCGCCTGCACGTCGATGGTGTGCGGCTCATTCAGGGTCGAAGTGGTGTGCGGTGTCGGTGCGGCAGTTGGCTGCGCAGGAGGAACCACGGGTTCTGCAGGCTTTTCGTCGTCGTTCATGGCTTTGCGAAAGCCTTTGATCGACTCGCCCACGTCGGTGCCCAGATTTTTCAGTTTTTTGGTGCCGAAGACCAGGACCACGACTACCAGAATGACGATCCAGTGTTTCCAGTCAAAAATGCCCATGCTGTGCTCCTTGAAAAAAGGGTTTAGGCGGAAGGCCGGGAGGCTTTTTCCACGTGTCCGGAAGTGCCGATGCGGCGCTCCAGTTCATCCAGTACCGCCTGAGGATGCTGGCCCAGCTGGGCGAGCATGATCATGCTGTGGAACCATAAATCAGCCGTTTCGTAGATGACATCGCTGCAGTCACCGCTGATGGCAGCATCTTTGGCGGCAATGATGGTTTCGACCGACTCTTCGCCGACTTTTTCCAGGATCTTGTTCAAACCCTTGTGGTACAGGCTGGCGACATAGGAGCTGTCTGGCGTGGCGCCTTTGCGTGCTTCGAGCACTTGGGCGACGCGGTTCAGGGTGTCAGTCATGGGAGTGGCCTGCGTGATAAATGGCGTTCGGGTCTTTAAGTACCGGATCAACGGTCTTCCATTCGGCGTTTTCGTAAACGCGGTAGAAGCAGCTTTGACGGCCGGTATGGCAGGCGATGTCGCCGATTTGCTCAACCATCAGGATGATCACATCAGCGTCGCAGTCCAGGCGCATTTCATGCAGCTTTTGCACGTGGCCTGATTCTTCGCCTTTGCGCCACAGTTTGCCACGCGAGCGTGACCAGTAGATGGCACGGTTTTCTGCCGCGGTCAGGCTCAGGGCCTCGCGGTTCATCCAGGCCATCATCAGCACACGTCCGGTTTTATGGTCTTGGGCAATTGCAGGCACCAGGCCATCGTTGTCCCATTTGATCTCGTCCAGCCAGTCTTTCATGTTTGACTCCGCACTCGCGATGCCCACAGTTTGCCAGCCTCTCTCAAGAGTGACCAGAATTCCTACGATCGGCGCACGATCAGGTAAAGGCCCACCACCAGCAGGATACCCGCCGGCCAGTAACCGATGCTGCCCAAAGGTCCGACAGTTGCCAGTAAGGCGCCTGCGACCACATGCCCGGCGCCCAGCAGGCGCAAGAACCAGCCGTCCCGGGGCTCACGCACCGCCAGCGGCTGGTTTTTGGCGTGAGGTTGCGACATACGTTCCAGCAGGTCGCGGGTCATGCCCGCCAGATGCGGGATCTGCTCGACCTGGCTGTGCAGGTTGCGCAGCAGGGTTTTGGGGCTGACGCGCTCGCGCATCCAGCGTTCAAGGAACGGCTGCGCGGTGCTCCACAGGTCAAGGTCGGGGTATAGCTGGCGGCCCAGGCCTTCGATGTTAAGCAGGGTTTTTTGTAACAAAACCAACTGCGGCTGGACTTCCATGTTGAAGCGCCGAGCGGTCTGGAACAGGCGCATCAGCACCTGACCAAAGGAAATTTCTTTGAGCGGCTTCTCGAAAATCGGCTCGCACACGGTGCGGATCGCCGCCTCAAACTCGTTGAGCTTGGTGTTCGCAGGCACCCAGCCCGAGTCGATGTGCAGTTGGGCCACACGCCGGTAATCACGCTTGAAGAAGGCAAACAGGTTGCGCGCCAGGTAGTCCTGGTCTTCGGGGGTCAGGCTGCCGACGATGCCACAGTCGATGGCGATGTATTGCGGGCTCCACGGGCTGACCGTGCTGACGAAGATGTTGCCAGGGTGCATGTCGGCATGGAAAAAACTGTCACGAAACACTTGGGTGAAGAAGATCTCGACCCCGCGCTCGGCCAGCAGCTTCATGTCGGTGCGCTGGTCGGCCAAGGCCGCCAGATCGGTGACTTGCAGCCCGTAGATGCGCTCCATGACCAGCACCTTGGGGCGGCACCAGTCCCAGTAAATCTGCGGTACGTAGAGCAGCGGCGAACCTTCGAAGTTGCGCTTGAGCTGGCTGGCGTTGGCCGCCTCGCGCAGCAGGTCGAGTTCGTCGTAGATGGTTTTTTCGTAATCGCTGACCACGTCTACCGGGTGCAGCAGGCGCGCATCCGCGCTCAGGCGCTCGGCGGTCTTGGCCAGAATAAACAGCCAGGCCAGGTCAGAGCCGATGATCGGCTTGAGGCCCGGGCGGACGACTTTGACCACGACCTCTTCGCCGGTTTTGAGTTTGGCGGCGTGCACCTGGGCCACCGAGGCTGAGGCCAGCGGTTCAATGTCAAAACGGCTAAAGACTTCGCTGATTTTGGCGCCAAGCTGTTCTTCGATCAGCTTGACCGCCAGTTCCGGGTCGAACGGCGGAACGCGGTCTTGCAACAGCATCAACTCATCGGCGATGTCCGGTGGGAGCAAGTCGCGACGGGTCGACAGAATTTGCCCGAACTTGATAAAGATCGGTCCTAAGTCCTGCAAGGCCAACCGTAGGGCTGCGCCTCGGCTCAGTTCCAGCTTTTTACGCGGGAACCAGCGCCACGGCAGGGCATAACGCAGCGACAACAGCCACCACGGCAAGGGCAGAGCAAACAGCAGGTCATCCAGGCGGTAGCGAATGACGACGCGCTGGATGCGAAACAAACGGCGTATGGCAAGCAGCTTCATGCGTGATCGCTGGGCTTGAGGGATCGGCTGAGGCGCTCAAAGCGTGCCTCCAGGCGGTCCAGGTCGAGTTTAAGTCGGTCGATTTGCTCAAAGCGCGCTTGCGCTTCACGTTCGCCGACCAAGGTGCGGGCTTCTTCGCTCAGGTATTCGGCCAAATTCTGATTGAGGCTGGCGAAACCTTGCTGATACCAGTTGGCGCGGCTGCGCAGGTGGCCGCCGATCAACGCCGTAGGCACAGGGCCGATCCAGCGTGAGAGTTCGTACTCCCAGTCCAGCTCAAGGTCTTGCAGCACGGCGGCCAGCGCCATCAATGCGGCGCTGTCTCCTTCGAGGTCGACCTGCGGGCTGTGCAACACCGCGCTTTTGTCTTTGCTCAAGGCCAGGCGCAGCAGGGTCGACGTCGGGGCACGCAAGGTGCAGTCGGCTTCGGCGGCCCACTCAGCGGCCAGCATCAGGCCTTCATCGCTGGGCAGGATAAACAGCTGAACCGCCGGGCTGCTGCCGCGCACCGCAATGACCTTGCCGGTCAACGGGCGCAAGCGTGCCAAGGCCGTGCTGTCCAGGCGCAATACCCGGTTAACGCCGGTTTCGACGCTGGCGAGAAGGCCGCGCAGCAACATCAGGGCTTGATGCCGCGGTGCAGTGCGACGATACCTGAGGTCATGTTGTGATAGGTCACGCGGTCAAAACCGGCCTCGACCATCATCGACTTCAGTGTCTCCTGGTTCGGGTGCATGCGGATCGACTCAGCCAGGTAGCGGTAGCTGTCGGCATCGTTGAGCACCAGCTTGCCAACCATGGGCATAAAGGCGAACGAGTAGGCGTCGTAAACCTTGGACATCAGCGCGTTGGTTGGCTTGGAGAACTCCAGCACCAAGAGGCGGCCGCCCGGCTTGAGCACACGCAGCATGGAGCGCAGCGCGTCTTCTTTGTGGGTCACGTTACGCAGGCCAAAGGCGATGGTCACGCAGTCGAAGTGGTTGTCCGGGAACGGCAGCTTTTCGGCGTCGGCCTGAACGAACTCGATATTGCCGGCAACGCCTTTGTCCAGCAGGCGATCACGGCCTACCTTGAGCATCGAGGCGTTGATGTCGGCCAGTACCACGTGGCCGGTCGGGCCCACCAGTTGCGAAAACTTGCGCGCCAGATCGCCCGTACCGCCAGCGATGTCCAGCACCTTGTTGCCAGGGCGTACACCCGACAGTTCGATGGTGAAACGCTTCCACAGGCGGTGCATGCCGCCCGACAGAACGTCGTTCATCAGGTCATATTTACCGGCCACGGAGTGGAAAACCTCGGCGACTTTGTCGGCCTTTTGGCTTTCCGGCACGTTCTTGAAGCCGAAGTGAGTGGTGGGTTCGGCATCGCTGCCTTTGCGCTGATCAGTCATATCGCTGTCACCAGAAGAGAATGCTGGCCATTCTAATCCCGGTAGCCGGCTTTGTCTTGGCGAGGGTCAATGTAAGTATAGTGATCGACTTTTTTACGAGGAAAGCAGCAATGGCAAACATCAGTGTTGAGCGCACTCACACCCTGGGTCTTGAGCAGGCGCGGGTCAAGGCCCGGGAAGTGGTGGGTAAGCTGGAATCTCAGTACGGGCTGAGCCCTGAGTGGTCGGGCGACAAGGTGACCCTGAAACGTTCCGGGGTCGAGGCCCAACTGGAAGTGGATGAGCGCCGGGTCAAAGTGGACGTGAAACTGGGCATGTTGATGTCGGCGATGAGCGGCATGATCCAGTCAGAAATTGAACGCTCGCTGGACAAAGCGCTGGCATAAACCCGTTTTAAACCTGCCTTGAAACTAGGCGGATTAAGGTCTAAACCTGTTACAGGTGAACATGTTGTTCACCTTGATGACGCGGCGCTTTGACTCAAAGACGTCGCGACTGAACATTGAGGGGAACACAATGGCTGCAAAGAAACCGGCTGCACCTGCAAAAGAAAGTCACTCATGGACCGGCAAGATAGAAGAGTACTCGCGCAAGATCTGGTTGGCAGGCCTTGGGGTGTACTCAAAGATTGATGCCGATGGCAGCAAGCTGTTTGACAGTTTGGTCAAAGACGGCGAAAAAGCTGAAAAGCTGGCCAAGAGTGCAGGCAACAAGTTTGTCGATGAAGCCAAGGCAACCACCTCATCCGCGCGTTCACGGGTTGAAGACGTGAAAGACCTGGCGCTGGAGAAGTGGAGCGAATTCGAAGAGGCTTTCGATAAACGCCTGACCAGCGCGATCTCCCGTTTGGGCGTGCCGAGCCGCGAAGAAGTCAAAACCTTGCATGCGCAAGTCGACGTGTTGACCAAACACATCGAAAAACTCACCGCAGCCGCCGCAAAAGTCGCCGCCACCAAAGCCACGCCTGCAAGCAAGCCCGCGCCGGCCAAAGCGACGACCGCCAAGCCCGCCGTTAAGCCTGCTGCTGCCAAGCCCGCGGCCGCCAAACCAGCCACTAAGCCTGCAGCAGCTAAACCGGCAGCCAGCGCTGCGGCCAAGCCTGCGGCAAAACCCGCCGCTAAACCTGTCACCAAAGCCCCCGCCAAGCCAGCCGCAAAACCGGCAGCCAAGGCAGCGGCCAAGCCCGCCGCTAAAAAACCGGCAGCGGCCAAAAAACCAGCCGAAGTGAAGGCCCCGGAGCCAACCACCTCATCCTGAGTTGCCCACATCTGGACTGTAGGAGCGAGCTTGCCTCGCGATCTTTTGATCTTTAAAAAGCTCGCGAGACAAGCTTGCTCCTACAGTTTGGGCTGAGTGCTACAACATCAGCTTTACAACCGACACCGAAGGGTCGCGCGACTTGCCGGCGGCTTTGAGTTCGGCAAGGTAGTCCTGCCACAACTCATCTTTGCGTACTCCCAGCTGATACAGGTACTCCCAGGTAAACAGCCCGCTGTCATGGCCGTCATCGAAGGTCAGCTTCAGGGCGTACTGGCCTGCGGGTTCGATCTTGAGCAAACCGACATTGATTTTGCCGAATTGCAAAATGGGCTTGCCGTGGCCCTGCACCTCTGCGGACGGCGAATGCACGCGCAGCAGTTCGGCCGGCAGGTGGTATTCCTCGCCAGACGGGTATTTGAGGGTCAGGGTTTTTGAGGCTTTGTGCAGGTTGATGGCGCTGGGGATCATGGTCATAACCTTTTGGTCTTCACACAAACACAAACACGAAGCCGCTGTCGCAGGCTGCGACAGCGGCTACAGGTGCCCGGCTTACAAGATGTAGCGCGAGAGGTCTTCGTTCTTGGCCAGTTCGCCCAAGTGGCTGTTCACGTACTCGGCGTCAATACGAATCGGCTCTTCGTTCTGCGCGCTGGCGATGTCACCGGCACTGAACGATACCTCTTCGAGCAGGCGCTCCAGCAGCGTGTGCAGGCGACGAGCACCGATGTTTTCGGTTTTCTCGTTAACCTGCCAGGCAATTTCCGCCAGACGCTTGATGCCTTCAGGCTGGAACTCAATGTTCAGGCCTTCGGTTTTCAGCAGTTCGCGGTATTGCTCGGTCAGCGAAGCGTGCGGTTCGCTGAGGATGCGCTCGAAGTCTTCCGGGGTCAGCGCCTTGAGTTCGACACGGATCGGCAGACGGCCTTGCAGCTCAGGCACCAGGTCGCTTGGCTTGCTCAGGTGGAACGCACCGGAGGCGATAAACAGGATGTGGTCAGTTTTAACCATGCCCAGTTTGGTGTTGACGGTGCAGCCTTCGATCAGCGGCAGCAGGTCGCGCTGTACGCCTTCACGGGACACATCGGCGCCGCCGACGTTGCCGCGCTTGGCCACTTTGTCGATTTCGTCGATGAACACAATACCGTGCTGTTCAACGGCTTCCAGGGCTTTGGCCTTGAGTTCTTCGTCGTTGACCAGGCGGCTGGCTTCTTCGTCACGCACCATTTTCAGGGCTTCTTTGACTTTCAGCTTGCGGCTCTTGCGCTTGCCTTTGCCCATGTTGGCAAACAGGCTTTGCAGCTGGTTGGTCATTTCTTCCATGCCTGGCGGCGCGGAAATATCGACACCGGCCACGTCGGCCACTTCGATTTCAATTTCCTTGTCGTCCAGCTGGCCTTCACGCAGGCGCTTGCGGAACAGCTGACGGGTGTTGGAGTCCTGCGGTGCAGCCGCCTCTTCGCCAAACGTGCGGGCAGGTGGCAGCAGGGCGTCGAGAATGCGCTCTTCAGCGGCATCTTCAGCGCGGTGGCGAACTTTAACGATTTCTTGCTCGCGCAGCAGCTTGATCGCCGCGTCAGCCAGATCACGGATGATCGACTCAACGTCGCGGCCCACATAGCCCACTTCGGTGAATTTGGTGGCTTCAACCTTGATGAACGGTGCGTTGGCCAGCTTGGCCAGACGGCGCGCGATCTCGGTTTTACCGACACCGGTCGGGCCGATCATCAGGATGTTTTTCGGGGTGACTTCAACGCGCAGCTCTTCAGGGAGCTGCATGCGGCGCCAGCGGTTACGCAAGGCGATGGCAACGGCGCGTTTGGCGTCGTCCTGGCCGATGATATGGCGGTTGAGTTCGTGGACGATTTCGCGGGGAGTCATGGACATAATAATTGGCGTTCCTCTAGCTGAAGTCAGGTGCATACACGGGCCAGCGAACTGGCCCGGCAGGGGGCTTACTCAGCGAGGTCCTGCTCCTCAATAGTGATGTTGTGGTTGGTGAACACGCAGATGTCGCCAGCAATCCCGAGAGCGGTCTCGGCGATTTCGCGGGCCGGCAGGTCGGTTTTCATCAGCAGGGCGCGGGCTGCCGCTTGGGCAAAAGCACCGCCAGAACCCATGGCGATCAAGCCGTCTTCGGGCTCAACCACGTCGCCGTTACCGGTGATGATCAAGGATGCGTCTTTGTTGGTGACGGCCAACATGGCTTCCAGGCGGCTCAGCGAGCGGTCGGTACGCCATTCTTTGGCCAACTCGACAGCGGCGCGAACCAGATGGCCCTGATGTTTCTCAAGCTGGCCTTCAAAGCGTTCGAACAGGGTGAAAGCATCGGCAGTTGCACCGGCGAAACCGGCGATTACCTGGCCGTGGTACAGGCGACGGACTTTTTTCGCGTTGCCTTTCATCACGGTGTTGCCAAGAGAAACCTGGCCGTCGCCAGCCATAACGACTTTGCCGTGGCGGCGAACTGAAACGATGGTGGTCAAGGGAGAGTCTCCACGCAGCGGGGCGAAAATGCCTGATGGAGATACATATGGGGGTTGTAGCGCGTATTTCAACAGCGGGAGGGGAATGCGGATGAATGGAGTGAAGGAAGCGTCTGTAGGCGCTGGCGCAGGCTGCGATCTTTTCGAATGTTAAAAGATCGCAGCCTACGGCCTGGATTAGCGGCGCTGCTGCAACAACAGGTTGTTGAAGCCGCCACCGGCCAGTTGCTTCTGCGCCACGGTCAGTTGTTCGCGGTTGCTGAACGGGCCGACCAGTACCCGGTACCAGGTTTCGTCTTTCACCGTGCCCGACTCAACCGAAGCGGTTTGGCCGAGCAGGATGATTTGGGCGCGCACTTTGTCCGCATCGGCCTGTTTGCGGAACGAGCCCGCCTGCAGGAAGAACTTGGTCGTCGACGGCGCTTCCTTGACCACTGGCGGAGCAGGAGGTGGCGTCAGGCCGTTCAGGGCGGCTTGAGCCCGCACGGTGTCGATTTTTGCCGCTTCAGCCGGTGTCACCGGCGCCAGAGGGGCCGTTGGCTGCGCAGGTGGGGTCTTCTCCGGCACGGCTTCTGGCGGCACGATCACTTCTGACTCGGGCAACAAGGTATAGAAGTCGTACTTGGGCTTGACCGGCTGAGTCGGGCTCGGCGGCGTCTTGTTGGCTTCAGCCTGTTGCGAGGTTTTTTGCGCCTCTTGCTTGACCCGTTTGACGTCGTCGCCCTTGCCCGGCTCGAGCTTCATCAAAAACACGATAAACGCGCAGACGGTGAGGCCGATGGCCAGCCACAACCAGCCCGGAATCGGCTTTTTGGCTGGCGCCTGATACCGGCTGGCGCCTCGCTTGGGTGCAGGTTTTTTCTTGGCGGCCAACTTACATGCGCTCCAGAGTTTCCAGGCCCAGCAATTCCAGGCCTTGCTTGAGGGTCAGGCCGGCCAGGGCTGCCAGGCGCAGACGGCTTTGTTTTTGGGCCTCGTCTTCGGCGTTCAGGATCGGGCAGTTCTCGTAGAAGCTGGAGAACAGACCGGCCACTTCGTACAGGTAGGTGCACAGTGTGTGTGGCGTGCCTTTTTCAGCTACGTTGTTCAGCACTTCACCGAATTGCGCCAGTTTGGCGGCCAATTCCTGCTCTTGTGGCGCCGCCAGGACGATGTGCCCCGGTACTTCGTCGAAACGCTTGCCCAGTTTGCGGAACACGCCCGCCACACGGGTGTAGGCATACAGCAGGTAAGGTGCGGTATTGCCTTCAAAGTTCAACATCAGGTCAAAGTTGAAGCTGTAATCGCTGGCGCGGTGCTTGGACAGGTCCGCGTATTTCACCGCGTCGATGCCGACCACCTTGGCGATGGCGCGCAGTTCTTCTTCGGCCAGCTCAGGGTTCTTTTCTTTGACCAGGGTGTAGGCACGTTCCTGGGCTTCGGTAAGCAGGTCGATCAGTTTTACCGTGCCACCGTCGCGGGTCTTGAAAGGACGGCCGTCAGCGCCGTTCATGGTGCCGAAGCCCATGTGTTCCATTTCCATCGGATGGGTCACAAAACCGGCTTTGCGCGCCACGGCAAATACTTGCTGGAAGTGCAGGGCCTGACGCTGGTCGACGAAGTACAGGGCGCGGTCGGCTTTTAGTACGCCGCTGCGGTAGCGGATGGCTGCCAGGTCGGTGGTGGCGTACAGGTAGCCGCCGTCTGCCTTGACGATAATCACCGGCAAGGGCTCGCCTTCGGCGTTTTTGAACTCGTCGAGGAACACGCACTGCGCGCCGTTACTCTCCACCAGCATGCCTTTGGCTTTGAGGTCGTTGACCACGTTGATCAGGTCGTCGTTGTAGGCGCTTTCGCCCATCACGTCGTCCATGGTCAATTTAACGTTCAGCAGTTCGTAAATTTTCTGGCAGTGCGACAGCGAGATGTCTTTGAACTTGCTCCACAGCGCCAAGCAGTCCGGGTCACCGGCTTGCAGCTTGACCACCAGGCTACGGGCGCGGTCGGCAAACTCAGGGGACTCATCGAAGCGCTTTTTGGCAGCGCGGTAGAAGTTTTCGAGGTCAGACAGCTCGTCGCTGGTGATCGGGTTTTCTTCGAGATAGGCCATCAGCATGCCGAACTGGGTGCCCCAGTCGCCCACGTGGTTCTGACGGATCACTTCGTCGCCCAAAAACTCCAGCACCCGTGCTACGCCGTCACCGATGATGGTGGAGCGCAGGTGGCCTACGTGCATTTCCTTGGCCAGGTTAGGCGCGGACATGTCGACAGCGGTGCGCTGGTGTGGGCCGGATTTGCGCACGCCGAGCTTTGGGTCGGCCAGTGCGGCGTCCAGGCGCGAGGCCAGGGCTTGAGTGTTCTGGAAGAAGTTGAGGAAACCGGGGCCGGCGATTTCGACCTTGCTGATTTGCTCATCCGCCGGCAGCGCGGCAATGATTTTTTCAGCCAGATCGCGTGGCTTAAGGCCGGCAGGTTTGGCCAGCATCATGGCGATGTTGCTGGCGAAGTCGCCGTGGGTTTTGTCACGGGCGTTTTCCACCTGAATCGCTGGCGTCAGGCCTTCAGGCAACACACCTTCTGTGACGAGTTGAGCAAGGGCTTGTTGAATCAGCTGGCGAATGGTGTCTTTCATGGTCTTCTCTTTCGACCGCAAGCGCGGTAGCGCTTCAGTGCGCAGGTGGAAAAACTGGGTATTGTCCGCTAACGGAGCGGCAAGCTGCAAGCCTGTGGGAGCGAGCTTGTCTCGCGATCTTTTGATCGTTTAAAAGATCGCGAGACAAGCTCGCTCCTACACGGTTTGGATCAATACAGATCAACCGGGTCGACATCCAGCGACCAGCGGACTTGTCTGCCGCTGGGCATTTGTTCAAGGATCAGCAGCCAGTGGCTCAGCAGCCGATGCAGCGGCGCTCGGGCGTTGGCTTGTAAGAGTAGTTGAGCGCGGTAGCGTCCGGCCCTGCGTTCCATTGGCGCAGGCACGGGGCCCAGCAGTTCGATGCCGTGCAGGTTCAGTTCGCCCAGTAAACGCTCGGCCTCGCTGCAGGCTTCATCCAGGAACCCTTCGGCTTGCCCCGGTTTGTGCGCTTCGGCGCGCAACAGCGCCAGGTGCGCAAAGGGCGGCAAGCCCGCAGCCCGGCGCTCGCTCAAGGCCTGTTCGGCGAAGGCAAAGTAGCCTTGCTCGGTCAGTTGAATCAGCAGCGGGTGGTCGGCCAGGTGGGTCTGGATAATCACCCGGCCCGGTTCTTCAGCCCGGCCCGCACGGCCTGCGACCTGCACGATCAATTGCGCCATGCGTTCGCTGGCGCGGAAGTCGCCCGAGAACAGCCCGCCGTCAGCATCCAGAATCGACACCAGCGTTACCCGTGGAAAGTGGTGGCCCTTTGCGAGCATTTGCGTGCCCACCAAAATGCACGGCTGGCCTTTCTGGATGGTTGCAAACAGCTGGTTCATCGCGTCTTTGCGTGACGTGCTGTCGCGGTCGACCCGCAGCACCGGGTAATCCGGGAACAAAATCGCCAGCCGCTCTTCGGCTCGCTCGGTGCCTGCCCCTACAGGGCGCAAATCAACCTTGGCGCATTGCGGGCAATTGCGCGGCACGCGCTCGACGTAACCGCAGTGATGGCAGCGCAATTCGCCTGAGCGCTGATGAACGGTCATGCGCGCGTCGCAGCGCTTGCACTCCGACATCCAGCCGCAGTCATGGCACAGCAGGGTCGGTGCAAAGCCGCGACGGTTGAGAAACACCAGTACTTGCTGGCCCGCCGCCAGTGTCTGGCCGATGGCTTGTTGCATCGGCCCGGAAATACCGCTGTCCAGTGGGCGACTTTTTACATCCAGGCGCAGGAATCGCGGCTGCTTGGCTCCGCCTGCACGTTCATTCAAACGCAGCAAACCATAGCGACCGGTGTAGGCGTTATGCAGGCTTTCGAGCGAGGGAGTGGCAGAGCCGAGCACGATCGGGATGTTTTCTTGGCGTGCCCGCACCAGCGCCAAGTCGCGGGCGTGGTAGCGCAGGCCTTCCTGCTGTTTATAAGAACCGTCGTGTTCTTCGTCGATGATGATCAGCCCGGGGTTTTTCATCGGGGTGAACAGCGCCGAGCGCGTGCCAATAATAATGTCGGCCTCGCCGTCGCGGGCCGCCAGCCAGCTTTCGAGGCGCTCGCGATCATTGACCGCCGAATGCACCAGCGCGATACGGGCGTTGAAGCGTTGTTCGAAACGGGCCAGGGTTTGCGGTCCCAGGTTGATCTCCGGGATCAGCACCAAGGCCTGTTTACCGGCTTCGAGGGTTTCGCGGATCAACTGCAAATACACTTCGGTCTTGCCGCTTCCGGTCACGCCCGCCAATAAAAAGGCATGGAAGCTGTCGAACCCGGCGCGAATCGCCTCGCAGGCGGCACGTTGCTCATCGTTGAGCGGCAGCTCGGGCTGGGCCAGCCAGCGTTCATGGCGTGCACTGGGCGCGTGGCGGCGAATTTCGACCGTCACCAGCTCTTTGGCCAGCAACAGGTCGAGGCTGTCCTTGTTCAGCTTTAACTTGCTCAACAGCTGATGGGCCACGCCGTGCGGGTGCTGGGCGAGAGTGGCCAGGGCCTCGCGCTGGCGCGGGGCGCGGGCGATACGCGGGTCATCCAGCTTGGCGCCGGGGGCTATCTGCCAGAAACGCTCCTGGCGCGCTTCGGCCAGTTCGCCCTGGCGCAGCAGCACGGGCAGCGCCCAGCTCAGTGTGTCGCCCAAGCTGTGCTGGTAATACTGCGACGTCCACAGGCACAGCTTGAATAGCGATGCGGGCAGCGGTGGCGTGGTATCGAGCAGGGCGATGGCCGGTTTGAGCTTGTCGGCCGGGACTTCGCTGTGATCGACCACCTCGACCAGAATGCCGATCATTTCCCGTCGCCCGAACGGCACCCGCAAGCGCATGCCAGGCTGTAATTGACTGCGCAGCACGCCCGCAGGCGCCCGGTAGTCAAACAGGCGGCGCAAAGGGGAAGGCAGGGCAAGGCGCAAAATGGCGTCGGGCACGCGGGGCTCTCAAGTGGTCGGCGTTCAATATGGCCGGGAGCCTAGCAGACAACGCGCCCGGAAGCAGGTTCGGGGTGGCTGAAAACCCGTAGATGAAGATCAAGAAACAGCCGACCCCCGGTGCTTGCGTCTGTTTAAAGGTCTGGTATCATTCCCGCCCTAAATTTACGTGCGGTATTCAACAATGGTGTTGAGTGGCGGCACGCTAGCCTGAGGAATACCCCATGAAAGCCGATATCCATCCAGCGTACGAAGTGATCGAAGTAACTTGCAGCTGCGGCAACAAGTTCGAAACTCGTTCTAACCTGTGCAAGCCACTGGGTACTGACGTATGCAACGAGTGCCACCCGTTCTACACCGGTAAGCAAAAAACTCTGGACGTTGGCGGTCGTGTTGATCGCTTCAAGACTCGTTTTGGTGCTTTCGGCGCTAAAAAAGTCGCCGAGTAAGGCACATGACCTTGGCCAGGCTTTTGGGTCTGACCGGGTTAATGAAAAAGGCGTCCCTTGTGGGCGCCTTTTTTGTGCCCGCGATTTGGTATTCCGTCGCTCAGGCGCAGGTTCTGTGCCCGGCGCCGCGCGCGGTCACCTACGCGCAGGTGGAGCGCGTGGTCGATGGCGACTCGCTGCGGCTTAAAGATGGCCGCAGCGTGCGTCTGATTGGCCTCAATGCCCCGGAAACCGGTAAAAAGGGCCGCCCTGACGAGCCGTTTGCCGATGCCGCACGCAAACGCCTGCAAGCACTGGTCACGCAGAGTGACGGGCGTGTCGGCTTGCTACCGGGGTTGCAGCCGCAAGATCGCTATGGGCGTACTCTGGCCCATGTTTTCGGCGCCAATGGCAGCAATTTCGAAGCACAGTTGCTGGCCGATGGCCTGGGGTTTCAAGTCGCTCTTGCGCCTAACGTAGAACTGCTCGATTGCCAGCAGGCTGCCGAGCAGCGTGCGCGTGCAGCCTCACTCGGGTTGTGGCGAAAATCACCGGTGCTGGCCCCGCAGCAGATCAGCCGTTCGGGTTTCGCGCTGGTCAGTGCCAAGGTCACCCGGGTGCAGCGAAACCGTGGTGGCCTGTGGATTGATCTGCAAGGCGGGGCGGTGGTGCGCATTGCCCCTGAGTACTTGAGCAACTTCGATCAGGCAGCGCTCAACCGCTTGCAGGGCAAGCAAATCGAAGTGCGCGGCTGGGTGCTGGATCGTGCCCGGCGCGGTGGTTTGAAATCGGGGCAGGCGCGCTGGATGTTGTCATTGACCCATCCGGGCATGATAAAAACCATTTCGAATGTAAAGTTGTAGACAATTTTATATTTAAATTGTGGACATTCAGCCCTTCTAGGTCGCGGCTCTTGGCCCAAAGTCGTAGGGTAAAGCCCTTGACACTGCTGACTGGTCAGTCTTGTCGGGACTTTACGACACGCGTATGCTCGGCGGTCCGTCGTCCAACAGAAAAAAAGCGGAATGCCTATATGTCTGATTTGAAAACCGCCGCTCTCGAATATCATGCCCAGCCCCGCCCGGGGAAACTGAGCGTCGAGCTCACCAAGCCTACTGCGACTGCCCGCGATCTAGCGCTGGCATACAGCCCGGGTGTAGCCGAGCCAGTACGCGAAATCGCCCGCGATCCTGAGCTGGCCTACAAGTACACCGGCAAGGGCAACCTGGTCGCCGTAATTTCTGATGGCACCGCAATTCTGGGCTTGGGCAACCTCGGCCCGTTGGCGTCCAAGCCGGTTATGGAAGGCAAAGGCGTGCTGTTCAAGCGCTTTGCCGGTGTGGATGTGTTCGACATCGAAGTCGACGCCGAAAGCCCACAAGCTTTCATCGATACCGTTAAGCGTATTTCCATCACCTTCGGCGGCATCAACCTCGAAGACATCAAGGCACCTGAGTGCTTTGAGATTGAGCGCGCTCTGATCGAGCAGTGCGACATTCCGGTTTTCCACGATGACCAGCACGGCACCGCGATCGTGACCGCGGCCGGCATGATCAACGCCCTGGAAATCGCTGGCAAAACCCTGCCAGAAGCCAAGATCGTGTGCCTGGGCGCAGGCGCAGCGGCCATCTCCTGCATGAAGTTGCTGGTGAGCATGGGCGCCAAGATCGAAAACATCTACATGATCGACCGTACCGGCGTGATCCACTCCGGCCGTGACGACCTGAACCAGTACAAAGCGGTGTTCGCTCACGCGACCGAAAAACGCACCCTGGATGACGCCTTGCAAGGCGCTGATGTGTTCGTAGGCCTGTCCGGCCCGAACCTGCTGAGCGCTGAAGGCCTGAAGTCCATGGCGGCCAACCCGATCGTGTTCGCGTGCTCCAACCCGGATCCAGAGATCTCTCCGGAACTGGCTCACGCTACCCGTAGCGACGTGATCATGGCCACCGGCCGTTCGGACTACCCGAACCAGGTCAACAACGTACTGGGCTTCCCGTTCATCTTCCGTGGTGCCCTGGACGTTCGCGCCAAGCGCATCAACGAAGAAATGAAAATCGCAGCGGCCAACGCACTGCGTGAACTGGCCAAACTGCCAGTGCCACAAGAAGTGTGCGACGCCTACGGCGGTATCAAACTGGAATTCGGTCGTGAGTACATCATCCCGAAACCAATGGATAAGCGCCTGATCACCCTGATCTCCGATGCCGTGGCTAAAGCCGCTATCGAGACCGGTGTGGCCACCCTGCCGTACCCGAAACACTACCCGCTGAAAAGCGTGGATGACGTCTTCAACGGCTAAGCCCGCGTAGCGTCAAACTAAAAGCCCCGGCTCGCAAGAGTCGGGGCTTTTTGCGTTAAGGGGGCTGAAAGCGACTGTTTGTCTCTCAAGTATTTCTTGTGTATTTCGAGAATTTTCCTACATCCATCACCGGCACTATCCGTTAGCGTCTGCTCTCCTTTATTGACTCCAGCCCATGACGCCTTCTGATATGCAGACACCAGTGCCTGATCTCCTGAATACCTGTCTTCAATTGGCCGATGAACAGGGCCAGCGTCACCACGATGGCCTGTATGCGACAGGGCGCGGAGCAATCAACGGAGTATTGCGTGCTCAAAGCCTCATGTTGTCGGGTGCGGGCCAGCAATGTGCCCTGAACCGCTACCAAATGGCCTTGGTGGCCGCTCACGGCGGCGGCATCCTGGAGGCTGCCGCGTCTGAGCGTCATGGCTATCGTCCGCTGTACCAGAACGTAGCGTATTCACAGCGTTTTCAGCCGGTGCCGGGGGCCTGCGACCAGCTGTTTATGGCCCATAACCCTGAACTGTTGCTGATCGCCGTTCGCGAACCGCGCGCGGCGACGGCCTTTTTGGAGGATGGCGATCTTGAGCCGGTGCCCTTTGAAGAGGGGGCAGGCCGCGTGCACCGGGGCTTTTACCATGCTGCCAAGCGCCTCTATGAGCGCGTGAGTACGTGCCTGGGTAACGGCTTCGACGGGCATAAAGTGCTGATGTGCGGGCACGGTGTGAGTGGCGCCATTGCGCTGATTCTGGGGCAGATGCTGCGCCATCGTGACGTGCAGCTTTATACCTACGGCGCCCCTCGTGCGGGCGACGCGACCTTTGTTCGAGCGGCACAGTCGCTGACGCATTACCGCATGGTCCACCATCACGACCTGTTGCCCAGCCTGCCAGGCAGTTGGATGAACACCCGTCTGTCGGCGTATCACGGGCACGCCGCGCAGAGCTTTAACCATACGCCGCCTGAGCTGGGTGTGTTTGTGGCTGGCCTTGGCGCATTGACCGGCGAGCTGTATCAGCATCACGGAGCCTTGTGCCACTTCATGCCGCTGGCGTCCGGGCGGGAGAGTGCGCACCTGATGTGGGCACCCACGAGCGATATTGTGACCCAGCATGCGCTGAGTCGTTTGGTGTTTGAGCGGCTGCGTGACAGCCCCGAGTGCGACGGGATGGTTGGGATCGGCCTTGTGGATTCGTTGGGCGTAGACAGCTATGTGGCGAGCAGTTGGGCGGCATTGCAGCGTTCACAGGCCGCATTGGAGGCTCGTGAACCCGAAGTGACAGAAGCTGTAATAAAGGCGGTTGATCTGGCGTTTGAGCATATTGGCCAGCAACTGCGTAGCCGTTATCAGGCCGTGGTGAGCGAGGTGTATGCGCACTCGCATGAGCAAGAACGCATGATCAACCTGTTGATGCGCGAGCTGAGCCGGCTCCACATCACCCGCCAGCGCTTGTACGACATGAGGTTCAAGGTGCCAAGCGTGGCTGAGGTGTATGGCGACTGTGTTCAGCAGCCCTAAACAAAAGGGGGTTAGCTGCAAGCGGCTTCAAACTTGCCGCTTGCAGCTAACCCCCTTGACGCTCTCTTCGTCAGAAGAGATCTATTGGCGCCCCGTCTTCTGCTGGCAGCGGGCTGCCCGGTGCCGGGGTGCTGCCCAGTTCGCTGTTGGTCGGCGGTGTGTCTTCGCTTTTGAACAGTTCAAAGTAGGCGCCCGGTGTGCCCGGTGAGGCAATGCGGCCGCTGGCCGGGTCGATGCGCAGGCTGAGGATGCCTTCCGGCTCGGCTTGGGTGTGAGCAGGTTTGCCTTTGAGCGCGCCGCCCATGTAGCTCATCCAGATCGGTAGGGCCACGGTGCCACCGTACTCGCGACGGCCAAGGCTCACGGGTTGGTCGAAACCGGTCCATACGGTGGTCACGTAATCGGCGTTGTAGCCCGAGAACCACGCATCTTTGGACTCGTTGGTGGTACCGGTTTTGCCTGCCAGGTCGGTACGGCCAAGCGCCAGGGCGCGGCGCCCGGTACCGCGTTTGATCACGTCCTGCAGCATGCTGGTGAGGATGTAAGTGGTGCGCCCGTCAACGATACGCTCAGCGACGGCCTGGGTTTCTGCGGTGGGCAGGCCAGGGGCGGCGTTGATGGTGTCAATGGTCAGCGCGGCGGCCTCTGCAGGCACGTCTTTGCTGGCGGTTTTCGGAACGCTTGGCGGGTTGGCCACGAACAGGGTTTCGCCGTTGCGGCTTTCAATCTTGTCGATCAGGTACGGCGTGATTTTGTAACCGCCGTTGGCAAAGGTGCTCCAGCCCGTAGCGATTTCCATCGGCGTCAGGGTGGCGGTCCCCAGGGCCAGCGACAGGTTGCGCGGCAGGTCCTGTTTGCTGAAGCCGAACTTGCTGATGTAGTCGATGGTGCGGTCGACACCCAGGCTTTGCAGGGTGCGGATCGACACCAGGTTGCGCGACTTGTACAGCGCTTCACGCAGCGGGATCGGGCCAAGGAAGGTGTTGGTGTCGTTCTTCGGGCGCCAGACCTTGTCCAGGTACTCATCGACAAACACGATCGGTGCGTCGTTTACCAGGGTGGCGGCGGTGTAGCCGTTATCCAGGGCGGCGCTGTAAATGAACGGTTTGAAGCTGGAGCCCGGTTGGCGTTTGGCCTGGGTGGCACGGTTGTAGTTGCTTTGCTCGAAGGCAAAACCACCCACCAGTGCACGAATGGCGCCGTTGTCCGGGTCAAGGGATACCAGCGCGCCTTGCACGTCAGGGACCTGACTGAACTTGTAAGTGCCATTGGCTTGCGGTTGCAGGCGAATCAAATCGCCAACTTGCGCCACATCCGAAGGCTGCTTGGGCATGGGGCCCATGCTGTTGGTGTTAATGAACTTGCGCGCCCATTTCATGCTGTCCCACGGTACGTGAGCTTCGCCGTTACGGGTCAGCACTTGCAGGCCGTCTTTGTCGACCTGGGTCACGATGGCCGGCTCAAGCCCGCTGATGGTGCGCTGTTTGGTCAGCTCCTGAGCCCAGGCCGACGGAGATTTGCCGGCAAAGCGTGATTCAGGGCCGCGATAGCCGTGGCGTTGGTCGTAGACCATCAAGCCGTCTTCAACCGACTTGTTGGCCAGCTCTTGCAGGTCGCTCGGGACGGTCGTAGTAACGCGATAACCTTCGGTGTAGGCCTCGCTGCCATAACGGCCGACCATTTCGGCGCGGGCCATTTCAGCGATGTAAGGCGCGTTCACTTCTGGCGTCGGCACGTGGTAGCTGGCGTTCACTGGCTCGGCAATCGCGGCTTCATAACTGGCCTGGTCGATTTTGCCCAGCTTGTACATGCGGCCCAAAATCCAGTCGCGGCGTTCTTTACTGCGCACCGGGTTGGCCAGCGGGTTGAAGCGCGAAGGGGCTTTTGGCAGACCGGCAATCATTGCCATCTGCGCCAGGCTCAGGTCACGGATCGACTTGCCGTAGTAAACCTGCGCAGCAGACTCGATGCCGTAAGCGCGGTTACCCAGGTAAATCTTGTTCACGTACAGCTCAAGGATCTCGTCCTTGGTCAGCTCGCGTTCGATTTCCAGAGCCAGCAGAATTTCGTTGGTTTTGCGTGAAAAGCTCCGCTCACTGGTGAGGAAATAGTTCTTCGCCACCTGCATCGTGATGGTGCTGCCACCCGATTGTATGTGTCCGCTTTTTACCAGCTGGCTGGCGGCACGCATCAAGCTGCTCGGATCAACCCCGTAATGATTGGCGAAGTTGTCATCTTCTGCCGAGAGCAGTGCATTGATGAAATTGGGCGGAATGTCGGCGAACTTGATCGGAGAACGGCGCATTTCGCCAAACTCTGCAATCAATTTCCCGTCGCTGGTGTAGACCCGCAAAGGAATCTGCAACTGGATGCTTCTCAACGACTCTACGGACGGCAAGCCAGGACTAAGATAGAGAAACGCGCCGCTGAGCACGAGCAAAAGCCCGCAGACCACGGCAACGAAAGACCACCCGAAAAACTTCAGCAGACGAATCAAGGCTTTTGGATTTCCAGATTAAGAAATGGGTTTGCACGTCAGGGTAGTGCGCATGCTGCGCCGGGTCGACGATGCGGAAAAAAACGCCCGGCATTATAAGCATTTTTCGGCTGCCAGCGTCATGGGCCGCATGTCAGAACGGGTTATGAACGGATCTCATTTTTTACCCTCCGTAAGTCACGGAATGCATTAGGGAAAATCACAGTGCCCGGATATTTTTGTAAAGCCCGCCAGCGGTATGTGGGTGTCGACATTGGCTCGCACACGATAAAAATTGTCGAATTGAGCCGTTCAAACGGCCCCTTCCAGCTGGAGGCCTATGCGGTTGAACCGCTGCCCGCCACGCTCATGGACGATCAGACCAGCGCCGAGCCGAAAAGTGTCGCCCAGGTGCTGCTCAAGGCGCTGGGTGCCGCTTCGGTGTCGGCGAGCGAGGCGGTGGTGGCGCTGCCGGACACGCACGTCATCTGTAAACAGCTTGAGGTGGACGCCGGGCTCAGCGATGACGATCTGGAACTGTACGTACGGCTGGAGGCCGAGCAATACATTCCGTATGCCCTGGACGAAGCCGCCCTGGATTTCGACGTGCTGGGGCCTTCACCAAACAACCCCGAACAGCTGCACGTGCTGCTGGTGACGTGCCGCCAGCAAACCTTGGCGTGGTACGAGGCGGTGCTGAGCCAGGCCGGGCTCAAGGCGCGAGTGATCGCGGTTCAGGCCCATGCGCTGGCGCGTGCGATTGAAGGCGCAACACCGTTGGTCGCTGAGGCGCAGGTGCCGGCCACCGTGGCCGTCATCGACGTAGCGGGCCACACCACGCTGCTCAGTGTCGTGCACCAAGGGCAGGTGCTTTATGCCCGTGAGCTGTTGTTTGGCGCCGGCACACTTGAAGAGGGCGGCTTTAACCCGGGCGCGCTGGAGCAGGTGAAGCGTGGGCTTGAGCAATACGCCGAATCAGCTGTAGCGCCCGCCGTGCAATCGCTTTGGTTGGCGGGGCCAATCGGCGCCCGCAGCGGCCTGAGTGCCTGGTTTGAGGCCCGCCTCGGGCTGCCCGTGCACGTTGCCAACCCGTTTTCGCAAATGACCATTAGCCCTTTGGTTACACCTCAAGCCTTGCGTTGCGATGCCCCGATGTTGTTGACTGCCTGCGGTCTGGCCTTGAGGGGGTTTGATTAATGGCGAGCATCAACTTACTGCCGTGGCGCACCCTGTTGCGAGAAAAACGACGTAAGCGTTTTGTAGTCGTACTGATCGCACTGTCAGCGGTGGCGGTAGGCGGGTTGTTTGTGATCGACCACTTTATTGACCGGGCGGTTGAACGACAGCTGGCGCGCAACGACTTGATCAGAAGCTCGATGGTGCAACTGGATGGTCGTGCCGAGCAGATCGATCAGTTGAAAGTGCGTCGCGAGCAATTGCTTGAGCGCATGCAGACCATCGAAACGCTACAGGGCAACCGGTCTGACAGCGGGATCATTTTGGAGCAGTTGGCGCGCAGCTTGCCCAAGGGCGTGTTTTTTACCGACGTAAAAATGTCTGACCAGACCCTTGTGATCACCGGGGTGGCGCAGTCCAACAGCCTCGTCGCCGAGTTGATGCGCAATCTGGATGCCTCGCATTGGCTTGAAGCGCCGGTGCTGATCGACGTGCAGGCAGGTCCCAGCCCAAGCGAAGGGCCGCAGCGTCTGTTTCAAATGAGCGTGCGCCAAACGCGGCATGCCCATACCGGCGCCCAGTTCTGATGGTTGCTCAGTGGCTGGCGCGCCTGAGCCATTTTGATTTGCGAGACCTGAGCGTTGAGCGTGTCAGCAATGGCCCGTTAAAGCTCAAGGCCTTGGTTGCACTGTTGTTAGTGAGTGCAGTGCTGGTGATGGGCTACGGGCTGATGCTGCGGGCGCCGATTAGCCAGCTTGCCCAGCAGCGTGACGCCGAAGTGACGCTGCATGGCGAATTTGTTGCCAAGGCCACTCAGGTAGCGAGCCTGGAAGCCCAATGGGTGTCGATGCATGAGCTGGAAGCGGCGTTCAGCGACGTCTTAAAGCAACTGCCCGGTCAGGCCCAAGTGCCCGGCCTGTTGGATGACATGTCTCGTCTCGGCCAGACCAGCGGCTTGCAGATCGAACACATTCAGTGGTCGCCCGAGGTGTTGCAACCGTTCTACGCCGAACTGCCGTTAAAGCTGGTGCTGATTGGCGGCTATCACGACCTGGGGCATTTCGTCAGCCAGTTGGCGGGCTTGCCGCGCATTGTCACCCTGCATGACTTCACCCTCACCCCACTCAATGAGTCAAACGATGGCCAATTGCGCATGACGCTGCTGGCCAAGACCTACCGCACCTACGATCAAGGATAGATCCTATGAGTGTTGGCTTTCGGCTGCTCGGTGCCTGCTGTCTGGCGGGCCTGACGGGCTGCGATCACGCGCAAAACCTGGCGCAACTGCAAGCATCATTACAGGCAGTGCCGGCGGGCCCGGTCGCCGTTATGGCGGCTGTACCGCGTGTCGAGCCTCCCGCTGTGGTGGCGTATGCAGCGGCGGGGTTGCGCAGCCCTTTTCAGGCGCAACTTGACGGCGGAACAGGGCGTTGGCAGCCCAGCTTGCTGGTGGCCGAAGACCTGGACAACGACCGCCCCCGGCATTTTCTGGAGGGGCTGGCCCTTGAGCAATTCGAGATGGTCGGCACGTTTTCCAATGAGCACGGGGCCAACGCCCTGTTGCGCGCCAATGGGCTGGTGCACCGTTTGAAGGTCGGTGACTACCTGGGGCGCAATAACGGGCAGGTTGCCTCGATCAATCGCGCACACGTTGAAGTGTTTGAAGTGATTTCAGATGGTCAGGGCGGTTGGCTGGAAAGGTCCCTGAGCATCCCTTTAAAGCAGCAGTCTTAACGGATAAACACCATGAAAAGGATTTTCCCGGTCTGTGCACTGGCGCTATGGAGTGCGCTGAATTCGCAGGCAGCGCTGGCCATCGTCCAGCATCAACTCCCGTTGTCAGTAAAACCCCCTGTCGTGGCGCCGCCCCCGGTGTATGTCGGGGAAAAGGTCTCGCTGAATTTTCAGGCCATTGAAGTGCGCACGGTGTTGCAGCTATTGGCCGAATTTACCCGGTTCAACCTGGTGGTCAGTGATGCGGTACAAGGCAGCATTACCCTCAATTTGCAGGAGGTGCCGTGGGATCAGGCGCTGGACCTGGTGCTGGCGAGCAAAGACCTTGGCAAGCGCCTCGAAGGCAATGTGCTGTTGATAGCCCCTGCTGAAGAAATCGCCGCCCGTGAGCGCCACGAATTGGAGGCGCACAACCAGCGGGCTGAGCTGGCGCCGTTGCGACGCGAATTGGTGCAGGTCAATTACGCCAAGGCCAGTGACATCGCCAAGCTGTTCCAGTCCGTTACCCACGGCCAGGACGGCATGGGCCCGCGCGGCTCAATCACCGTCGATGAGCGCACCAATAACATCATCGCGCTGCAGTCGGACGAGCAGTTGGCCGAACTGCGGCGCATCGTGGCGCAACTGGACGTGCCGGTTCGTCAGGTCATGATCGAAGCGCGCATTGTGGAAGCCGGGGTGGATTTTGAACGCCATCTGGGGGTGCGCTGGGGTGGCACCTTGAATGCGGGTGGCAACTGGAGTGTCGGCGGCACGGGCGCCGGGGCGGGCGAGATGAGTGCGCCCTTTATCGACATGGGCGTCAGGGGCAATACCTCGGGTTTGGGCATCGCCTTTATCAGCAATAACGTCTTGCTGGACCTTGAGTTGAGCGCCATGGAAAAAACCGGCAATGGCGAAATCATCTCTCAACCCAAAGTGGTCACGTCCGACAAGGAGACCGCCAAAATCCTTAAAGGCACCGAAATTCCTTACCAGGAGTCCAGTGCCAGCGGCGCCACCTCCGTGTCATTCAAAGAGGCCTCCCTGTCGCTGGAGGTGACCCCGCAAATCACCCCGGACAACAGCGTCATCATGGACGTGGTGGTGACCAAGGACGAGCCGGACTACATGAATATGGTCAATGATGTGCCGCCGATCAAAAAGAACGAGGTCAACGCCAAGGTGCTGGTCAAAAATGGCGAAACCATCGTAATCGGCGGTGTTTTCTCAAATACTCAAAGCAATGTGGTAGATAAAGTGCCATTTTTGGGCGATCTGCCGTATGTTGGCCGACTTTTCCGTAAAGACGTTGTGCTGGAAAAAAAATCCGAGCTGCTGGTGTTCCTTACTCCGCGTATTATGAGCAACCAGGCGATTGCTGTGAGTCATTGATTCTGTGCGAAATTTGATTCTTGTTGGGCCCATGGGGGCTGGTAAAAGCACCATCGGACGTTTGCTGGCCAAAGAGCTGCACCTGCCATTTAAAGATTCCGATAAGGAAATTGAAGTGCGCACCGGTGCCAATATCCCGTGGATCTTCGATAAAGAAGGCGAGCCAGGCTTTCGTGATCGCGAATCGGCCATGATCGCCGAGCTGTGCGAGGCCGATGGCGTGGTGTTGGCGACCGGCGGCGGTGCCGTGATGCGCCCCGAAAACCGCAAGGCGTTGTGGGCGGGCGGGCGCGTGGTGTATTTGCATGCATCGGTTGAACAGCAGGTGGCCCGCACCGCGCGCGATCGCAATCGGCCCTTGCTGCGCACCGCCAACCCCGAGAAAACCCTGCGCGATTTGCTGGCCATGCGTGACCCGCTTTATCGTGAAATCGCCGACCTGGTGGTAGAAACCGATGAGCGGCCGCCACGAATGGTGGTTCTGGATATTCTCGAGCGGCTGGGGCAGCTGCCTCCCCGTTAAAGTGCGCCACGAAATGCGTTATCCTCGGCGCCGACCATGACCGCGCAGCGGCATGCCATCACTTGATAATTGCGAAACAAGGCACGGGGTTTCATGCAGACACTGAAGGTTGATCTAGGCGAGCGTAGTTACCCAATTCACATTGGCGAAGGTTTGTTGGATCAGCCCGAGTTGCTGGCCCCGCACATCGCTGGCCGCCAAGTGGCGATTGTGACCAATGAAACCGTTGCGCCACTCTACCTCGAGCGTCTGACGCGCAGCCTCGCGCAGTATTCTGTGGTGCCGATCATCCTGCCGGATGGCGAAGCGCACAAAAACTGGGAAACCCTGCAACTGATCTTTGATGGCCTGCTCACTGCCCGTCATGACCGTCGCACCACCGTGGTCGCCCTGGGCGGCGGCGTAGTGGGGGACATGGCCGGTTTTGCGGCGGCGTGCTACCAGCGCGGCGTCGATTTCATTCAGGTGCCGACCACCTTGCTGTCCCAGGTCGATTCGTCGGTCGGCGGTAAAACCGGCATCAACCA
Organism: Pseudomonas sp. FSL R10-1350; assembly: GCF_009600525.1. Taxonomy (NCBI): domain Bacteria; kingdom Pseudomonadati; phylum Pseudomonadota; class Gammaproteobacteria; order Pseudomonadales; family Pseudomonadaceae; genus Pseudomonas; species Pseudomonas sp. FSL R10-1350. The sequence goes on along the minus strand of NZ_WIVR01000064.1, from coordinate 1,788 downwards.
CCCGCTGGGCAAAAACATGGTGGGCGCGTTCTACCAGCCCAATCTGGTGCTGATCGATACCCAAACCCTCAACACCTTGCCTGAGCGCGAGTTGTCGGCAGGCCTGGCAGAAGTCATCAAGTACGGGCTGATCTGCGACGAGCCGTTCCTGACCTGGCTTGAAGACAACATGGATGCCCTGCGCGGCCTTGATCAACAGGCCCTGACTGCAGCGATTTACCGTTCATGCGAGGCCAAGGCCATCGTTGTGGGCGCTGATGAACGCGAGTCGGGTGTACGCGCTACGCTTAACCTGGGCCATACATTTGGCCACGCGATCGAAACCCACATGGGCTATGGCGTGTGGTTGCACGGCGAAGCGGTGGCAACTGGCACCGTGATGGCGCTGGAAATGTCCGCACGTCTGGGCTGGATCACTGACGCCGAGCGTGACCGCGGGATTCGCCTGTTCGAGCGCGCCGGCTTGCCGGTGGTGCCGCCTGCTGAAATGAGTCCGGCTGATTTCATGCAGCACATGGCAGTTGATAAAAAAGTGATCGACGGTCGTATGCGCCTGGTGCTGTTGCGTCGCATCGGTGAAGCGACAGTGACCGACGATTATCCACAAGAGGTTCTACAAGCCACGCTGGGTGCGGATTACCGCGCGCTGGCTCAGCTTAAAGGTTAATAAGATCCCGATGACTAGTTTGCATGCCGACGAGGCGTTCCTCGGTCACTTCCAGCTGACCCATGACCCGTTCGCCCCTCGGGTGCCGGGTTTCAAGTTTTTCCCTGCACAGCGCAAGCCCGTGCTGGGGCAATTGCACCACCTCGCCCGCTACAGCCAGTTACTGCTGGTGGTGACCGGCCCTGAAGGCAGCGGCAAGACCTTGCTGCGCCAGGCACTGGTGGCCAGCACCAACAAGCAGTCGGTACAGAGCGTGGTGGTATCGGCGCGCGGTGCAGGCGATGCGGCAGGTATTTTGCGCCAGGTGGCGCAAACCCTGAACGTGGCCCGGCCTGAAGTCGACGCGATCCTCAAGCAAGTGGTGCAATTGGCCCTCACCGGTCAAGAAGTCTACTTGCTGGTCGATGATGCCGAGCAGCTCGACGACTCAGCCCAGGAAGCCTTGCTGGGCCTGGCCGCCGGTACGCCCGAAGGCCGTCCACATGTGTTCCTGTTCGGCGAGCCGTCGATGATTGCCGGGCTTGAGCAGCTCAGCGGTGATGAAGAGCGCTTCCACGTCATCGAATTGCAGCCCTACACCGAAGAAGAAACCCGCGAGTATCTGGCTCAGCGCCTTGAAGGTGCAGGGCGCGGAATCGAACTCTTTAGCGCTCAGCAGATCTCAGATATACATGAGAGCTCTGGAGGCTGGCCTGGCATCATCAATCAGGTCGCCCGCGATGCAATGATCGAAGCCATGATTGCCAGCCGTTCAGCGGTCAAGCGTCCAAGTATGGGGTTCAAAATGCCGAAGAAGCACGTATTGGCCATTGGTGCCGTTGTGGTCGTGGCGGTTGCCGCAGCTGTGTTGATTCCTGGCCGGGGCAAAACGCCGACCGCGCCAAACGCTGAACAGGGGCAATTGCCGCTGGGTCAGGCCACGCCGAAAAATGGCGCCAACCCGTCGATTGATTTCGCCGGTTCTTCCCAGCCGATGCCGTTGCCGCTGGTTGGGCAATCGCAACCGGTCATGCGTGGCCCGCTGGCGGAAGCCGCCGGTGGCATTAGCGAAGGCGACGACGGCGGTGCGCCTGCGGTCGATGGCGGTGTGGCCAACCCGCCAACCGTCACCACCACCGCGC
>NZ_WIVR01000063.1:0-28940 GCF_009600525.1 Pseudomonas sp. FSL R10-1350 | reverse complement strand
GAGCTGGGCATCGACCTGAGCCGTGTCACCGGCACCGGCCCCTCCGGGCGCATCAGCGTGGCCGATATCGAGCAGGCCGTGAAGGACCACGGCGGCAAGGTCGCCACCCTTCAACCGGCACAGCGGGCAGACAGCCCGGCGCGTTCGCGAGCCGATGACAGCCAGATCGTGGCCACCCCGTTGGCGCGGCGTCTGGCGGCCAAGCTGGGGGTTAACCTCAACGATTGCCGTGTGACAGGCAGCCGTGGCCGAGTCAGCAAGGTCGACGTGCTCGAAGCCCACGCAGCGCAAAACCCGGTGGCGGAGGCACCCGCACAAGCGGCTGCGCAGGCCCCGGAGGCCGAAGTGCTGTCCATGAACGGCATGCGCAAAGCCATTGCCGCGCGCCTGCAAGAGTCCAAACGCACGGCGCCGCACTTTCGCTTGCAGGCCGACCTGGACCTTGAAGCGCTGCTGGCGCTGCGCAGTGAAATCAATGCCTCGGCCCCGGCGGTCAAGCTGTCGGTCAACGACCTGTTGATCAAGGCAGTTGGCCTGGCGCTGGTCAAAGTGCCCGACGTTAACGTGCAGTTCGACGAAGCGCGCCAGGCCGTGCTGCGCTTCAAAGACGCCGATGTGTCGGTGGCAGTGGCGTTGCCCGGTGGTTTGATCACGCCGATCGTGCGTCAGGCCAATCGCAAAAGCCTGTCGAGCATCTCGCAAGAAATGCTCGACCTGGTGACCAAGGCCAAGGCAGGCACGCTCAAGCCCGAAGAGTTCCAGGGCGGCACGTTCAGCATCTCCAATCTGGGCATGCTCGGGGTCAGCCAGTTCGACGCCATCATCAACCCGCCCCAAGGCGCGATTCTGGCCATTGGCGCAGGCGAGCAACGGGTGGTCGCGCATAACGGCCAACCCGCCGTGCGCACGCAAATGACCGTGACCTTGTCGTGTGATCACCGGGTGATTGACGGTGCGCTGGGGGCTTTGTTCCTCAAGGAACTCAAGCGTCTGGTGCAGACCCCCAGCCTGATGATGCTCTAGGAGCCACCATGACCGATAAATACGATGTACTCGTCATCGGCGGTGGCCCCGGCGGTTACGTGGCGGCCATTCGCGCCGCCCAACTGGGCCTGAGCACGGCCTTGGTCGAGCAGCAGCACTTGGGCGGCATCTGCCTGAACTGGGGCTGCATCCCCACCAAAGCCATGCTCAAGGGCGCCGAAGTCGGGCACACCTTGAAGCACCTCGACACCTTCGGTTTTAGCGCTGACAACATTCAGTTCGACATTGCCCAACTGGTCGCCCACAGCCGTGGGGTTTCGCGCAAATTGACCGGGGGCATTGCCTACCTGCTGAAGAAAAACGCCGTCAAGGTCATCGACGGGCGTGGCCGCGTCAGCGCCAAGGGCGTGGTCACCGTTACTAGCGACACCGGCGAGGCGCAGTACCAAGCGCGGCACATCATCCTCGCCACCGGCGCGCGGCCAAGGCCGTTGCCGGGGCTGGTGGCCGACGGGCAAAAAGTCTGGAGCTACTTCGACGCCCTCGTGCCCAAGACCGTGCCCGAGTCGCTGCTGGTGATCGGTTCGGGCGCCATCGGCGTCGAGTTCGCCAGCCTGTACAGCGACCTCGGCAGCCAGGTGACGCTGGTCGAAGTGGCCAAGCAGATCATGCCGGTCGAAGACCACGACGTCGCCAGCCTGGTGCAGCGCGAGTTCGAACAACGCGGCATTCGCGTGCTGACCCAAACCAAAGTCAGCGCGGTACATGGTGAAGTCGGCGCGCTGCACTGCCGGCTCACCCTCAGCGATGGCAGCGAGCAGACCATGCACGTGGCACAAGTGTTGTTGGCGGCGGGCATTCAACCCAATACCGAAGACATGGGCCTGGAAGCGCTGGGCGTGGAGTTCGACAAAGGCTTTATCAAAACCGATGCGTGGTCGCGCACCAGCGTGGCCGGGCTGTATGCCATCGGCGACGTGGCGGGGGCGCCGTGCCTGGCGCACAAGGCCAGCCACGAAGGGGTGATTTGTGTCGAGAAACTGGCGGGCGTAGACGGCGTGCACCCGCTCAACAAAAGCCGCATTCCCGGCTGCACTTATGCCCGGCCCGAAGTCGCCAGCCTGGGGCTCACCGAAGCGGCAGCGCGCAGCAAAGGCCACAGCATCAGCGTCGGTCGTTTTGACTATCAGGCTAACGGCAAAGCGCTGGCCATGGGCGAAAGCACCGGCTTTGTGAAAACCATTTTTGACAGCGAAACCGGTGAATTGCTGGGCGCCCACATGGTGGGCCCGCACGTGACCGAACAGATCCAGGGTTTTGGTATCGCCCAGGCGCTGGAGGCCACCGACGCGGAGCTCAGCGAGGTCATCTTTGCCCACCCGACGCTCAGCGAAGCCATGCACGAAGCCGTGCTGTCGGCCAGAGACCGTGCGCTGCATCAATAGACACGCCAGCGGTCTGGGCTATGGTTCAGACCGCTGATCCTGCTAACGGTTGAAAGGAGTCCAACGAATGAAACTCAGTGGAAAAGTTGCATTGATCACCGGCGCGGCACAAGGCATTGGCCGTGGCATCGCCTTGCGTCTGGCCAAAGAAGGCGCCGACATCGCGCTGGTCGACCTCAACCCGGAAAAACTGCGCCACGTGGCCGAAGAGGTCCAGGTGCTGGGCCGCAAAGCCAGCACCTTCGTGGCGGACGTGGGTGACCGCGAGCAAGTCTTCCAGGCCGTTGAACATGCCCACAGCACGCTGGGTGGGCTGGACATCATGGTCAACAACGCGGGCATCTCGCAGGTCAAGCCGCTGCTGGACGTGACCGCCGAAGAAATCGAACGCATCTACCGCATCAACGTGCAGGGCACTTTGTGGGGCATTCAGGCGGCGGCCGAGAAATTCCAGGCGCTTAAACGCACCGGCAAAATCATCAACGCGTGCTCCATTGCGGGCCATGAAGGTTATGCCTTGCTGGGCGTTTACTCCTCCACCAAATTCGCCGTCCGTGCCCTGACCCAGGCGGCGGCCAAAGAGCTGGCGGTACACGGCATCACCGTCAACGCCTACTGCCCGGGCGTGGTCGGGACCGACATGTGGGTCGACATCGACAAACGCATGTCCGAAATCACCGGCGCGCCGATTGGCGCCACCTACGATAAATTCGTCAACGGCATCGCCCTGGGCCGTGCCGAAACCCCGGAAGACGTCGCAGCGTTCGTCGCCTACCTGGCCAGCCCGGACGCCGACTACATGACCGGCCAGGCCCCGCTGATCGACGGCGGCTTAGTCTTCCGCTAACCCCCACAGGCTGTCACTCGCGATCTTTTAATCTTCAAAACGCGCCTGCTTGCACTCAGGCGCGTGCTGCTTTAATGCGTCGTTACACCATCCAGCGACTTGTCCACATACGCCTTGGCCAGCTCCACCAGGTGCATGCAGGACAACACCAAACTGCGCGAATGCCCGCTCAAGCCATTCCCCGCCTCACTCGCCGAAGCGCCCGCGCAGCGCAACAAGTCTGACGCCTGGGCCAAAGCCGCTTCTAAATTGACGCTGTCCGGGATGGCATACGTGGCCTGATCCACGTGCCGTGGAGGCTTATGGTCGTGCAGGTAGTAATCGAGGGCGCGTTCGGTGGCTGCACGGTCTAACGACAATGCCTCGCACTGAGCAGCAGTTTGCGGGGTTAAAGCTGGGGGATCAGGAACAATTTTTTTCATAGGTACAACTCCATGTGGACATAAGGAGCTGTCACCTGTCGCGACTAAACGAATGGGTGGCAGCCATGCGCAGGTTAGTCGACCGGTCACACGGAAACCCGGCGCGCCACGAAGGGCGCCCTGCGCACGGCCACCATAAAACGCAGGCCGAAAAAAAGCGCCTCGCGGAGGTGGCGCCATGCGCCGTGTGACACGTCGGGCGACTAAACCCAACCGCTGATTTGCAGCGATGGGCCGAGACTATTCCCCGAATGGCACAGGCACAAGCGAACGGAAGTTTCTAGGATGTTTCCCCGGATTGAAAGGGAAGCGTCGTACGAAATGGCTGATTAGCAACCTCTGTAGTCGCTGCCGCAGGCTGCGATAAGGGCCGCAGGACCTTCAAAAGCGGTGTCGCTGCGCAACCCATCGCAGCCTCGCTCCGCTCGTCAGCGACTACGGGGTTTGTGGGGGCAGTTCAATCTGTAGGAGCGAGCTTGCCTCGCGATCTTTTGATCTTCAAAACGCGCCTGCTTGCACTCAGGCGCGTGCTGCTTTAGTGCGTCGTTAAACCATCCAGCGACTTATCCACATACGCCTTGGCCAGCTCCACCAAGTGCATGCAGGACATCACCAAACTGCGCGAATGCCCGCTCAAGCCATTCCCCGCCTCACTCGCCGAAGCGCCCGCGCAGCGCAACAAGTCTGACGCCTGGGCCAAAGCCGCTTCTAAATTGACACTGTCCGGGATGGCATACGTGGCCTGATCTAAAAGAATGGGTGGCAGCCATGCGCAGGTTAGTCGACCGGTGCACTCGGAAACCGGCGCGCCACGAAGGGCGCCCTGCGCACGGCCACCATAAAACGCAGGCCGAAAAAAAGCGCCTCGCGGAGGTGGCGCCTTGCGCCGAGTACATGTCGGGCGACTAAACCCAACCGCTGATTTGCAGCGATGGGCCGAGACTATTCCCCGAATGGCACAGGCACAAGCGAACGGAAGTTTCTAGGATGTTTCCCCGGATTGAAAGGGAAGCGTCGTACGAAATGGCTGATTAGCAACCTCTGTAGTCGCTGCCGCAGGCTGCGATAAGGGCCGCAGGCCCTTCAAAAGCGGTGTCGCTGCGCAACCCATCGCAGCCTTCGTGCCTCGGCAGCGACTACATGCAGTTCGGCTGTTAAACCGTCAGCGGTTGGGCCGCTTTCACAAACATCTGCGCGGTGGTGATGCAGCATTTTTCGGCTTTTTTGGAGCTGAAGGCTTTGTGGTCCAGGGCCCATTCCAGCCAAAAACCGTCTATCAAGGCGGTGATGGTCAGGGCCGCGCTTTTGGCGTCGATGTGGGTGCCGTTTTCACGGGCGATGTCGTTGAACACCGCTTCGAGTTCTTTGCGGTAGTCGGCGTAGAGCTTTTTGTTCAGTGCCCGCAACTGCTCTGATGACACCGCCGCCCCCCAGAAACCCAGCCAGGTGGTGAGGATGAATTCGTTGAAGATCTGCCCCCGGAACGAGGAGCGAATAATCGCCAGCAAGCGGTCTTCGGATGAGCCGTTCTGGTTGGCCAAATATTTGCGGGTTTCTTCGCGTAGCTGGTCGGTCAGCGCCTGGTAGGTCGACAGCATCAGCTCTTCCTTGCTGGAAAAGTGATGGCCGATCAAACCAATGGAAATACCCGCCTGTGCGCAGATTCGCTCCAGCGTGCAGCCGCTGTGGCCGTACTGCGTGATGCATTGCATGGTGGCTTCGATGATCGCCTTGCGTCGCAACTCCGGGTCTATGCGGGTTCGGCGCTTTTTGAGCTCAGGCACTGCGGCGTCACCACTCATTCATCCATTCTCCGACACTAAAATCGACGCTTAAAAACAGGGCGCCAATTTAGCAACTTTTTGTCGGGCGAGTGGCAGGAATTAGTCGCGGTGGCGGTTCACGGCCCGTGGCAGGCAGTGAACCGCGTGCACGCGGTGATCAGTGGGCGGGTAAACCGGCTTCGAGGTCCTTGTCCAGATGGTCGATTTGCGACAGTTCCTGCTGGATGTTCTGCGAGCGGCACAGCCACCAGTACACCACGCCCGAAACGAGCAACCCGACGATCATGCTCACGTCCGCACCGTCGAGCAGGGTGGTGACGTAGCCGGTGTACAGGCCGGTGCTGGAGAACGGCAACATGGCAACAAAGCCCGCGACGTAAGCGCCGATGCCTCGCCAGTTCCAGCGCCCGTAAATGCCGTTGGGCTTGAAGATCTCGGTGATCGAGAACTTGCCGTGGCGCACCTTGTAGAAGTCCACCAAATTGATGGCCGTCCAAGGCGTGAACAGGTACAGCAGGATCGCCAGGAAGTCACCGAAGTCCTTCACGAAGTTATCCGACGCGGTCATGGCGATGGCGATGGCGGTGCCGCCCACGATCAACATCGACACGATACGTTTGAGCAACGTTGAGGTCTGGCTTTTAACCGTGTCGGCGATGCTCAGCAGGGTGATCGAGGCGCCGTAAAAGTTCTGCGCCGCGCTGGTGACCAAACTGAGTACAGCCAGAATCAACAAGATCTCGCCAAAGCCGCTGAACAGCGTGTTCCCCAGCATGACCAAGCCCTTGGCCAGGTTCTGCCCAGGGCTCAGGGCCGCAGCCAGGGCGCCGATCAGCATCATCCACACGCCGCCAATCATGGCGCCCATGTAGGTCCACCAGAACGACGATTTGACGCTGATATTGGCCGGCAAATACCGCGAGTAGTCCGACACGTAAATTGCCCAGCTCAACTGGTACGCGGCGGCCACAAAGAACTGCGCAAGGAACGGCGTGGCCTTGAAGCCAGACATGCTCAATTGCTCGGCAGGCAGTTTGACGAAGAAAAACAGCCCGATGGTGAACACCACCATCACCGCGATCAGCACAAACGCGAGAAACCGCTGCACCTTGTGGAAGGTGTTGTACCCGGCAATCGCCATGACAATCGCCAGCAGCGAGAAAGCAATGGCCGAGCCGTGTTCCGGTGCGTTGAACAGCTCGTGCAGGGTTTGCCCGACCAGCAACTGGTTGAAGGCGTTGTAGCCCACGTACGTGGCGATGGCCACGACATACACCAGCAGCGCGCCCAGATAGCCGAACTGCGGTCGGGACTGGATCAGTTGTGGCAGGCCCATTTGCGGGCCCTGGGTGGAATGCCCGGCCATGAACAATGTGCCGAATGCGCACCCGAAAAAGATGGCGATGGCCGACCAGAACAGGTTGGCGCCCATGCCGACACCGATGATGCCCACCGCGAGGGTGGTCAGGTGGGCTTCGCCGCAAAACCAGATCGGCCACAAGTGCCAGGCTTTGCCGTGCCGCTCGGCCAGCGGCACATAGTCGATGGAGCGTGTTTCAAGATTAAGCCGTCCTTTGGACGCAGCTTGGGTTGAGTCAGACATCGCGGTGGCACCTTTTTTATTTATTGTGGTTACACGACAAAGCAGGATTTCGGTGTGTCAGGTCATCAGTCGCGAGCGTGGTCGATGGCGTGTGCCAGCAGGATCTTGAGTTGCTCAAGGGAGCTGTCGCGGGGGTTGGTCAAGCGTGCGGGGTCGCCGAGCGACTTGGTGGCCAGCGCGTCGATGTCAGCGTGTTTCACACCCAGTTCCGCCAGGGATTTGGGGATGTTCAGGCTGTCGAGCTTGGCGCAGATGGCGGTGTAGAAGGTTTCAAAATCGGCACCGGGCAGGTCCAGCACCTGCGCCACGGGCTTGAGCCGCGGGCTGATCTCGGCCTGGTTGAAGCGCAGCACCACCGGCAAAATAATCGCGTTGGTCAGCCCGTGATGGGTGTTGTAGGTCGCGCCCACCATGTGGCTCAGCGCGTGCACCAGGCCCAGGCCCTTAAGAAATGCCACGCCCGCCAGGCACGAACCGATGAGCATTTTGCCCCGGGCTTCGAGGTCTTGGCCTTGCTGCACGGCGGTGTCGATGGAGTGCCAGAGCAAGTCCAGCGCCTGCAACGCTGCGCCGTCGCTCAGCGGGTTAAAGGTGGGCACAAAGTAGGCTTCCAGCGCATGGATGATGGCGTCGAAACCGGTCCAGGCGGTGAGGTTGGCGGGCAGGCTGCGGGTCAGTTCCGGGTCCAGAATGACCGCTGACGGCCGCGCCAGCGGGTGCCAGACACAACCTTTGATGCCACGCCGGGTGTCGGTGACCATGGCCGTGCTTTCGGTTTCGGCGCCGGTGCCTGCGGTGGTCGGCAGGGTGATGACCGGCGGGAAGTCTTGCGCACGAAACCCGGCAGGCACCGGCTGATCGAAGTCAAAGGCCCACAGCTCGCAACGCTTTTGGCGGGCAATCAACGCGATGGCTTTGGCGCCGTCCAGGCCGCTACCGCCGCCCAGGGCGATGATGCCGTCTGCGTCCCAGGCCTGATAAGCCTGCGCACCGGCAACAATGGTGCTGTCGGTCGGGTTGGGCTCAATGCCGCCGTACAGGCCGCAGGCCAGGCCGGCATCGTTCAAAGCGTGCTGCAACTCGGCCACGAATGGCAGGTTCAACGAGCCTTGGTCGGTGATGATAAAGGGCCGCGAGATACCAAATTGATTGCACAGGGCGGCCAGTTCATGACGGGCGCCGGGGCCGTATTCCATCGGCAGTGGCACGGTCCACTTTTGTGGGAGTAACGCTGAAAGAGTGTTTTGCACAGGACTCACCTTAACGGCAACGCAGGATGGTGGATTTCAACTCGGTGTATTTGCTGAGCGCGTGAACCGAGTTGTCCCGGCCATTTCCCGACTCTTTAAAGCCGCCGAACGGGAAGTTCATGTCCACCAGTTCGTCATAGCAATTGACCCACACGGTGCCCGCTTTCAAACGGCGCGTGGCCGTGTGGACCGTGCTGATTTCAGACGACCAGATCGCCGCTGCGAGGCCGTATTCGGTCTGGTTGGCGATGGCGATGGCTTCGTCCAGCGTGTCGAACACAATCACCACCAGCACCGGGCCGAAGATTTCTTCGTTGGCGATGCGTGCCGAGGCGTCCTTGGCCAGGAAGATTGTCGGCTCCAGGTACGCGCCCGTCCCGGCCAGTTGCAGGGTGCGCCCGCCTCGCAGCAAGGTGGCTTCTTGCCGGCCGATGTCCAGGTACTGATTGATCTGCTGGAGCTGCCCGCCGTCAATGATGGCGCCGGTGACGGTGGCAGGGTCCAGCGGGTGGCCGGGCTGATACGCCTGCGTGGCGTGCATCAATTCGCTGAGCAGGGTGTCGGCAACGGAGCGCTGCACCAGCAGGCGAGAACCTGCGCTGCACACCTGGCCCATGTTGGCGAAAATGGCGGCGGCGGCCGAGCGGGCGGCCTGGGGGATATCCGCGCAGTCGGCCATGACGATATTGGCCGACTTGCCGCCCAGCTCCAGCCACACGCGCTTGAGGTTCGATGCGGCGGCATTTTTGGCGATTTCGCGACCCACCTTGCCCGAGCCGGTGAAGGCGATGCAGTCGACGTCCGCGTGCAGGCTCAAGGCCCTGCCGGTGTGCCCGTCGCCACTGAGCACGTTAAACACACCCGCCGGGATGCCCGCTTGCAGGGCGAGCGCGGCAATGCGCAGCGCGCTGAGCGGGGTTTTTTCTGAAGGCTTGAGCACCACGCTGTTGCCTGCGGCCAGGGCCGGGGCGAACTTCCAGGCGGCCATCAACAGCGGGTAGTTCCATGGCACAACGGCAGCGACAACGCCCATGGGTTGCTGGGTCACGGTGCCGAAAAACTGCGGGTCGGTGGCCGGTACTTCGCCGTGCACCTTGTCGATCAGTTCGGCAAACCAGCGCAGGCAATAAATCGTGCCGGGCAGGTCACCGCCCAGGGTGTCAGCGATGGGTTTGCCGCTGTCCAGAGACTCCAGCAAGGCCAGCTCTTGGGTGTGTGCTTCGAGCAACTGCGCCCAGTTGAGCAGCAGCGTTTTGCGTTCACGGGCAGAAAGGGCCGACCACACCCCGGCTTCAAAACTGCGACGGGCAGCGGCCACGGCCAGGTCGACATCGGCACTGGCGCACTGCGCCACCGACGCCAGCGGCGCGCCGTCGATGGGGCTGAACGAGGTAAACGTGGCACGGTTTTGGGCATCGACATAAGCGCCATCAATAAACGCCCGGCCTTCAATGGGCAGCGTTTGGGCTTTGTCGAGCCAATAGGTTCGATCTTTTGACTCTGGCACAGCAACACCTCGATTTATTCTTGTCAGGCTGAGGCAATGCTAGGCAATACTGAAAATATCTTCAATAGTGGTTTGGTGCTTTACTGAAATTATTTTCAGTTGTTTTGTCCGTGAATGCTGGCCATAACCCACCTGTAGGTGCGAGCTTTTCTCACGATCTTTTGAGTTTTCAAGGGGATATGACGACTGCTGCGCAGCCGATCGCAGCCTCGCTCCGCTCGTCAGCGACTACGGGGATTGTGGGGGTATGGAGGTCATCTGTAGGAGCGAGCTTGCTCGCGAGCTTTTAAGATCAAAAGATCGCGAGCAAGCTCGCTCCTACAGATAGGTGGTTATAAGGGGAGGGCGTTACGCGTCAAAACGCTGGGCGATGCTCGAAAGCGGCGACAGGATGTCGTTCCACACTTTGTCGCGCAGGTGCGGCAACTGGCTTATTTCCAGCTCGGTCAGGCCAAACTCAGTCGGCCTTTCCAGCACGTCGAAGAACTTGACGATGCGGCAGTTGAAACGCTTGTTCCCCAAGTCTTGATTGACGATATACAGCGGCAACGCCTGCAAATTGAACAGCCCGGTGGAGCCCTTCACCTTGCCGATGTTGAACTTCACGCTGTAGGCCAGTTTGGAGTTGCGGCTTTCGGGGTGGTAGCTCACAAAGTCTCCGAACGCGTAGATCACCAGCGCGTCCTGTTTGCCGGTGCGCGGGATCAACTGCGCGGGCTGGCTGACATGCGGGTGGTTGCCCAGAATCGTGTCGACGCCGCATTCAATCACCTTGTGCGCCGCATCGACGATATTGACGTGGGGGTACATTTCGAACTCCCAGCCCCAGTGGCAGTAAGCGATGATCCAGTCCGCGCCCTTGGCCTGCGCCGCTGCGACCTGCTTTTTGATCAGGGTGTAATCAGGTGGCGGGTTTACATCGTTAAAGCGTACTTCGTTGGCCAGGTAAGACTTGCCCTCGGGCACCAAGTGGCCGTTGAGGTCAAAGGTGTAGGCCAGCAGCGCCACCTTGATGCCGTCTTTTTCAAAGATCACCACCTCGTTCTGCTCGGCTTGGCTGGCGGCCGTACCGGCATACAGCGCGCCCGACCTTTTGAGCACGTCGAGGGTGGCCAGCACGCCCGATTCGCCATAGTCCATGGCGTGGTTGGTCGCGGTGCTGAAGAAGTTGATTTTGGCCTCGTGGCGGAACTTGTCGAACATGGCCTCGGACGTGTTCATCCGCGCCGGTTCGCCGGGCTGCTGGTTACGGCCGGGTTCCTGGTTTTTGTCCACCGTGGATTCGAGGTTGGCGCTGACAATGTCGGCGCTGCTGTAAAAGTCGGTGATCGCATCGAACAAGTGCTCGGTGTTTTCTGGCGTCAGCACATCCACCGCAAGCAAATCCCCGGCGCACGACACCGACACCGAAGCAATCGTGCTGTCAGCGTCTGGCGACGGGTCTGTCAGGTTGAAAAACTCTAAGCGCTGGGACGCGAAAAACGCTTCCAGCCCCGAGCCTACTTCAGCGACCTCCAGCTGATTGAACCAGTACCGGTACACCCACTTGAGCTTTTCGAATGCACTGCCCGAAATGTTGTACACCCCTGTTTCAGGCTGCGGGTAATGGAACTGGTCATAGCAGATGTAGCTCGCCAACAGCACGCCAAGCCGGGCCAGGGTGCGCTTGTCCTTGAGTTTCTTAAGCGAAGGCGGTAACTCGCCGAAGCCCGGATCGACAAAAATCTCATCCAGGGCGATGTCTGCGGCCGAGCCGATCAGTTCCGGCAGCAGCGGCTCAACCTTGGCCCAGACCTTCAGCGGGTCGTGTTGCGCCACCCAGCCAAACAGCTCACGCGCGCATTCAAGCTCTTCGGGGGTGAGCGTCTCTACAGGCTTTAACTCCCCCAGCGCCACACGCTGAAGGGTGGTGGTGATCTCATCGCCATGCTCATCAAGTGTGGTCTTGATCTGTTGCATGATCTGTCTTAACGCTTCCGTCAAATACGCATTCATCCTGAATATCCTTTTTGTCTTGAGGGGTGACTCTATCGACGGCGCAGAGTGCTACGTCATGGAAAGCCCTTTGAGGGTCTGGGCCGTGACCTCTCGCGCTTGTTCCAGCACGCGTCGTTTCCAGTCATCGCTATCAATGTAGAAGGCATCGCGAAGTTGTCGCTTGATTTGAGTGCGTTGGGTGTCATTAGCCTGTGGATTGTTCTGCAACCATTGATCGGCGCGCAGTGCGTTGAGCACGGCCGGGCCGGGTTTGGTGCCGTATTCCAGGGTCAAGCCGTTGTACTGGGCCAGCGGGCACTCTTGCATCACGGCCAGGTCCAGCGTGCCGTTGAGCACGGCAGAGGACGACGAGCCGTCTTCGCTGGAGGTGACCTGCGGCCCCCACCATTCGCGCGCCCGGGCAATGTCGTTTGAGGTGGTGTGCCCTTTGTAAATGCGCTCGCCCACGCCATAAGGGCCGAGCCCCGTGTGCACGTCGATCCAGCCGATGCGTTGGCAATGGCTGCCCAGGCGGCGGATGATCTGGCGCAGTTGCAGGTTGCTCCAAGTGGGTTGAGTGCCCGCAAAAAACAGACCGCGCGGGTCGATGTGCTGGCCGCTGGTGATGGCTGTTTGCAGCGCTTTGAGCCCGTGGCGCAAGGCGTAACCCGCCAGCCCCAGGGTGCTGAGCAGCGTAGGCGGCTGGCGCTTTGGCACCAGCCACGGGGCGAGGGCGCGGTAAGGGGAGTGAGCGGGCAGCGGCTGGCTGAAGTCATTGAAGTTGCGATTGAGGTCGACGTTGTCTTCGTTGACCCGGCGCAGCCAAGAGAAGCCATAAGGGTTGAGCGCGTGCAGATACAGCACGGCCACATTCTCTCGGTGGCTGTCATGCAGCCAGTTGCGGTCACGCAGGTGATCGACTTGCACCGCCGAGCCGCAAAAGCCTTCAACACCGTGGACGCCGCTGCTCACAACCAGCAAATTGGCCGCACAGGGCGAGCCTGAAAGCGCCACATCAATGGCCAGTTCTTCTCCCTCCTTACCGGCCAGCGGGTGAAGGTGAGACTCCACCTTGAGATCCGCATTGGAGCAGGCCTCAAGGAATTTTTGCCGCGCTTGGGCGTAGCTCTGTGAAAAGCAGGATAAGTCCATCAAGCAGTTCCTATGCAAAGTCGGGAGGTGTCATGACGCGCAGGCTAGGCCGGGCTGGCGGCCGGTAAACCTGCAAGCGGGGTGTTGGCATTGAGCTCGCGGCGGGTGCGCTCCGGGTCGATCAACAGCAGCCCAAGTACGCTGAAGACCAACAGGGTGATGCCAAACAGGCCGATGGCCAGTTCGAAGCCGTTCACCAGGTCGCCGTGCTGCCAGCCAATGGCTTGCCCGACCACCAGGGGCGCGAGCATGCCGGCCGTGGTCATCAAGGCGATATGGATGGCCAGCATGCTGCCGCGTTGGCGGGCCGGTGCGATGTGGGCAACGATGCTGAAACCAAACGCAGACAACAGGTTGAGCAGGATGCTGCCCAGCAAAAACAAGCCCAGCGTCACGGTCAGGGCCGTGGTGGTAAAGCCCATGACGATGTACGCCACGCCCGCAATCAGGCAGGCCAGCAACGGTGGTACCACCATCGCCTTGCGGATGCTGGCGCCACGTTTCATGGCGCGTTGGGCAAGGCTTGAGACCAGCAGGTTGATGGCAATTACCCCCAGCGTGGTGGCAAGCACCAGGTAACCGGATTGCATGGGCGTCATGCCCAACCCTTTTTGCAGGTACGTCGGCAGCCAGCTGTAGAGCAGGGCGTTGGGCAGGTAACTGCAAAAGGCGACCAGAGTGATGCAGACAAAGGTGCGATTGAGCAACAAGCGGGCATAAGGCAGCGTTGGCAAGGCCTCGCCGTTAACGGTTTTGGTGTCATCGTGCTGCCCTTCGCGGCCATAAAACTGCCACAGCAGCAGCCAGATCAGGCCGATACCGGCCAGCAGCACATACCCTGTGCGCCAGCCGTAATGCTCTATCAATTTGGGCAAGGCCAGCGCCCCGGCGATGGCACCGAGCATGATTGCCACTTGAATCAGCGCGGCCGGCAAGACCCGTTCGCGGGTGGCATACCATTTGAAGCAGGCGTGCTGGGTGACCGCGGTGCCCGGCCCGCAACCGGCACCGAGCAGCACGCGGCTGGCCAACAGGCTGATAAACGTCGTGGACAGGGCCGCGAGCAATTGCGCGGTCATCCACACCAGGGCCATGCCTGACAGGATCCAGCGGCTGGGCATGCGGTTGGCCACAAAGCCCACCAGCACGCCGGAGATCGAATACAAAAAGAAAAACGCGCTGCTGATAAAGCCGAACTGCTCGGCGGTGAGCTTGAGTTCGTCAATGATCTGCGGGCCGGCAAAGGCAAAAATGGTTTTATCCAGCACGCTGATAATGACCACGGTCATCAGCAGCGCGACCACCAGCGGGCGGCGTTTATCGGTCAATGAGTGCATGGGGATGGCCTTTTCAATAGGGGCGCTCAGAAGCGGATGCCGACACTGGCCTCAAACATGCTGCGATCGGCGACCAGGTTGTAATCGCCGCCACCGGTGTTCAGGTAGCTGACGTTGAAGGTGTAGGTTTTTTGGTATTCGCCCTGCACGCCCAGCACCTGCGCGTAGCGGCCTTCGGAAAACACGCCGTCATAGGCATGCCCTTTAACGTCATAGAGCACCGCCAGCGAAGGGGTCAGGTCGAGCCCCGGCAACACATTTTTATAGTGGATTTCGGCTTTGGCGCGGGTGCCCCATGAAAACGGCGTGACAAACCCGTCCATTGAGCATTTAGCCGCCGGGCCCGTGCATTTCGCGTTCTCACCGTAGGGCGCGCTGCCAAAACCGGGGCGGCCGTAGCGGCGCTCGTCGGTGTCCGGCAGGTCGTGCACATATTTGAACCCGGCTTCGGCCGACAGCTTCATGTCACCGCCCAACACGTGGCCAAACGGGCGGCTGGCGCCAAGGTTGAATTGGCTGACGCGAAAGCGGTCGTAACCGGGCGCCAGATAGCCGGTCGGGGTTTTAGTCAGGTACGCAAAGGGGCCGCTGCCGCCCAGCAAACCGGTGATGAAGTCCGAGCCGTTCCAGGCAATGGGCTGGTTGGGCCGGTAGCTGTATTCGGCATAAATACCGGTGCCATCCGGGAGGCGGGTCTTGAAGTTAAGCGCGTACAGGCGGATGTGGGTCGGGAAGGCGCGCTGGTAATACGCGGCCACGCCGGTGGGGGTGGCCTGGCCCAGATTGGCAGCCGGAGGTGTCAGCACGCCGGGCCCTGTGCGCACCACTTGGGTGATGGCATCGCGGCTGGTGTAGTCGGCGAAATACAAACCGAACATGCCGACGTTGTCCCACAAGTAGTGCAGGCCTGCGCCGTATTGGTTGTCGCTGGGGCGATGGTCGGGGCCGCGGGCCACGCTGTCCAGGGGGTTATTCAGGGCCTGGCCGTCCGGGGTAAAGATCGGGCGGCCGGCCAGCGAACTGAGGATGCTGCCGTTGAGTAAAAACTGGTTGCACCCGGGTTGCGCGTAATCGCTGGTCGACAGGAACGTGCCGCAACCGGGGTAGGCATTGGGGCGCAACTCAAACTGATTAAAGGCATCCACGCTCAGGTTGTCGGTCAGGGCCAGCTTGGCGTAAAGCGCGGGCATCGCCACGGTGCGGGCTTCGGCAATCGAGGTGCTGCGCCGGGCGGCGGCCCAGTCGAATGCGTTCACGGCCTGCAGGCCGCCGCCGATGGTGGTCGGTGTCACCCAAGGGATCGCTTGATCGCCAAGCCGGACCAACAGGTCATGCCCGCCCGGCTGGAAGTTGCCATACACATAGGCATCGTCGATGACCGCGTTGGAAAACCGCGCCAGCGAGTCGAAACCGTCATCGCTCAAGGGTTTACCGGAGCGATAGCCGTTCGGGACGCTGCCATAGTCCACGTCCTGGTTTTTTTGTGCGTAGTCGTACCAGCCTTTGGCGCTGACAAACACGCCGAGGTTTCGGTGGCTGAGGTCGGCTTGCAGGTAGGTTTCCAGCGACGTCGACACGGCATCGCCGCGCTTGTAGTTGAGGTCGCCGTCGTTGAACAGGTTCATGCCGTATTCGGTGCTGGTCAGGCGGTGGCTCGGGTTGTCCATGCGCCGCACCGTGCCCAGTTTCACGGCGCCTTTAACGGTCAGGCGGGTGTCATCCTGCTGCCATTCGATCCCTGGGCCGAGCCCGGATCGCAGGTCACCGAACACCAGTTCGCCCCCTGATACCGGGGCTGTCATGCCCGCGCTGAGCAGCGCCGTGGAGAGTCCCGTCATAACGGGTTTGCCAGCCTTGGCCCACGATTTTCTTATTGTTGTGTTCACTGAGCACTACCTTCGTTTTGTTTTTGTGGGATGCCAGGCGTTTTCAGTCTATCGCCCAAGGTCGGGCGGTAATACGGCGAATACCGACAGCGATAGGGTCAATATCGCCAGCCAAAACACGAGGTAAACAGCCCGCGCAGCGCTTGGCGTGGGCTGTGTCCGGCTGGTTTTAACTGGCAGGAATAAGGGACGGGGCAGGTGCGGCGAGTGCCGCTGGCAGACAAGGCACAGAGGTAAAGCTAATATCGCCAACAATAAGTCCAATATCGCCGGGTTAGCCCATGAACGTTCGTATTGATTTGCTCCATGGCCCGCACAGCATGGCCGGGACGCTGTTCAGCGTTATCGATATTCTGCGCACCTTCAACACGCTCTGGCAGATGCGTAACCCCGACAAGCGCGGGGCGTTCTTTCATTGGCGGCTGATAGATGCGGCGGGCAATGAGCTGCCGCTGCCCGACTGGATGACGGCCATGCAGTCGCCTGCCGGGGGGCGCAAAACCTTGCGGCCCTCGCAAACTGCGCTGTTTGTCCCGGGCGTGCAGATGAAAAGCGTCCCCGACCTCAACCATGTGCTCGACCAATGCAGCGAAGAGCTGGACTGCATCGCCCGCTACCACTCCCAGGGCCGGGTGATCGCGGCCAGCTTCAATGGCCCGGTGATGCTGGCACGTGCCGGTGTGCTTAATGGTCGGCGCGCCACGGTCACGTGGATGATTGCCAACTGGTTTGCGTCCAGCTTCCCCGCCGTGCAGATGGCGATGGAAGGCCCGGTTGTGGTGGATGGTCCGGTTTTTACTGCCGGGGCACCGGCGGCGGTGTGCGACTTGGTGGTTGAACTGATTCGCCATTTCGCGGGCGAAGAAATGGCGCAGATTGCGACCAACGGGCTGCTCTATCACCCCATGCGTTTTGAACAGTCGGGCCTGAACTTTCCCGGCATCTCGGTGAAAACCCGCGACAGTGTGGTGTTTCGTGCCAAGCACTGGCTACAGCAGCATATTCAGACGCCCTACAGCCTTGAGCGCGTGGCCCAGGCCGCGACCGCCAGCCCGCGCACCTTGCTGCGGCATTTCAAGGAAGTCGAAGGCATGACCCCGCTGGACTACCTGCACCGCCTGCGTGTGGAGCGGGCCAAACAGCTGCTGGAAGTGACGCTGATCGACCTGACTGAGGTCATGGAGTATTGCGGCTACCAGGATGCCAGTGCCTTCCGCCGCCTGTTTCGGCGCGCCACCGGGGTTACGCCCTCTGAATATCGGCGCCGCTACACCATGCGTGTTTCCAGCCGTTGGTGGCGCGCCGATGAACCGGGAGCCGATGAGCGGGCAGATGACCTGATCAAGTCACTGGGGATTGAACCGGACGACAACGCGGGCCATTAATGGCCTTCAGCCCCTATCGAGACACTTGCCTAACCGGTTTTTCCGTGCAATAAAAATGGCCACTTTGGTTCGGCCTTCAGGGCTTAACGCGACGAACCGCACGTTATTTTTCGCAAATACTGAATGACCCCGGTGCGCTGGCCGTGAGTGGCTGGCACACTGGCCCGTGATAAAGGCATCGACCTTGCCGATGCCGCATAACCTGCCAAGAACAGCTTTCGAGGTAATCATGTCTGTCCCGAGTATCGACTGGAGCACATTGGGCTTCAATTACATCAAAACCGACTATCGCTACCTGTCTCGCTGGAGCGACGACACGTGGGACAACGGCGTTCTGACTGAAGACAACGTGCTGCACATCAGCGAAGGGTCCACCGCCCTGCACTATGGGCAACAGTGCTTCGAAGGCCTGAAGGCCTATCGCTGCAAAGACGGGTCGATCAACCTGTTCCGCCCGGACCAGAACGCCCTGCGCATGCAACGCAGCTGCGACCGTTTGATGATGCCGCATGTGTCGGTTGAGCAGTTCATCGACGCGTGTACCCAGGTTGTCAAAGCCAACGAACAGTTCATCCCGCCGTACGGTTCGGGTGGCGCGCTGTACCTGCGTCCGTTCGTGATTGGTGTGGGCGACAACATCGGCGTGCGCACGGCCCCGGAATTCATTTTCAGCGTGTTCTGCATCCCGGTTGGCCCGTACTTCAAAGGCGGCATGAAGCCTTGCAACTTCATGATCTCCGACTACGACCGTGCCGCGCCAAATGGCACCGGTGCTGCCAAAGTGGGTGGCAACTACGCGGCCAGCCTGCTGCCGGGTTCCGAAGCCAAAAAGGCCGGTTTTGCAGATTGCATCTACCTGGACCCGCTGACCCACACCCACATTGAAGAAGTCGGCTCGGCCAACTTCTTTGCCATCACCGAAGACAATCAATTCGTGACCCCGCGTTCGGCCTCGGTACTGCCGGGCATTACGCGTTTGTCGTTGATCGCACTGGCCAAAGAGCGTCTGGGCCTGACCGTGGTTGAAGGCGATGTACGCGTAGACGAACTGGACCGCTTCAGCGAAGCGGGCGCATGCGGCACCGCTGCCGTCATCACCCCGATTGGTGGCATCCAGTACCGCGACAAACTGCACGTCTTCCACAGCGAGACAGAAGTTGGTCCGGTGACACAACGTCTGTACAACGAACTCACCGGCATCCAGTCTGGCGACGTCGAAGCTCCGGCTGGCTGGATCGTCAAGGTCCAGGGCTCGCAACAGGCTTAAATACGCCTGCCTCGCGATCTTTTAAAAGATCAAAAGATCGCGAGGCAAGCTCGCTCCTACAGGCGGCTAGTAGATGAGCAAACCTCAGCAGAGCGCCATTTGCGGTTTGAAGTGACTGGACGTGAGTCGTTTGAGGGCAATAGAAAGTGACTGATCGTCGAACAACCTGCTTTTACGGGCAGCAGCATCAGCCCCGCCATCCCAATGCTTTAATGCTTCGCGCACGGCTGGAAGCGTCGGTGAGACATCCTCCTGGCTCAGCAACCAATCGACTGTCGCCAACAACTCCATGCCGAACGGTGACTCAAAACCATCAATTAATTCGGCGGTGTATTCCAGGACTTGGGAATATTCCTTGGCCTCTGTTTTGAGATAAGCCTGCAAAAAGTCTTTTCGGTCTTGGTCAAACCAGATCACATCATTGATTCCCGCATCACTGATGCGCTTGTTGCAATGAAGGTAGCTGCCATCCAGATTGTTGAGCAGATGCTCCAACCGATTGGCGTAGGGGCCATAGGTGTGAGCAATGAACTTCAGTTTCAGCGGGTTTTGTGTGTCTGGCAGTTTTTCAATAGTGCGCTCAAGGAACCATGCCAGTTTCTGAATCTCCAGCAGGCTGCATTCCATCCCTAGAACCCAATAACGCCGTACCAGTTCGGCAATAAGTGCCCGAGCTGGCGTTAGCTTTTCCACACCACTGCGTTTAGCGACGTTCAGATACTGGCTAGAGGGTTCAAACACCAGTACCTCTACATCCAGATCACTCAAAACATTAACGATCTGATCGCGGACTTCAGGCCATTTCAAGCCACCATTACCAGCACCCAGCGGTGGAATTGCTATGGATTTGACCTGGTTTTCAATCAGGAAGCGGCGTAAATCATGCAGGCCTTCAGTGACCCAGGCCATCTGCGAAGGTGAGCGCCAGTGACGTTTGGTCGGGAAGTTTACGATCCACCTGGGGCCTTCAAGCTCGTTGACTTCGGTGACGTGAACCTTGCCTGTTTCTACTTCGCCAGCTTTGCAGGCGGCCGCATACAGACGATAGTTTTGTGCAAAGCGCTCTTTGAACATCAGCGCAATACCTTTGCCCATCACCCCGACGGTATTGACCGTGTTGACGAGGGCTTCGGTTTTGGCTTCCAGAAGGTTGCCTTGGGTAAATGTGATCATTGGAAATACCATCCCGGCCGGGCATGCACTGCTAGCGTCAGGCCCCTGGCGGCCACGTCCTGCTCTATGCGTGCTTTCACTGCATCGGTGTAGCACATGATGCCAAGGAGTCCTGTAATCGGTAGGTGGTGGTGAATCAGCGCTTCGGCCTGATACCGCTCCATTTTTCGGGGGTCATCAGGGTCACGTTTAAAGTCGCGTCGTTGAAGGATAGGCCAGTCGATCTCATGCAGGCTGTCCAGATCGCTGTAATAGTCTGTCCAATCCGGGTAGGCGTGTGCATTTGTAAAGACGAACGGTAACCCTAGCTCGGCGACGCGGTGCAAGCTGGAGACCAGAATCAAGATCTCATCGTTGCCGCGCTGCTGAACACTCCATCCTGAGTGAATGTTTTGCATCATCACAGAGAAGGGCGTGAAGTAGAAGGGTACGTAATCGGCCAACATGCCTGACGGCTCAATTGGAACACGCCGAGTGCGGCGCTTGTCTATTAATTCAGCATTGCCAATATTCACGTAATGGGGCGCCTGCACCTCGGAGCTGGCGCAGTGCAGGCCGTTGTCCAGAATCCAGGGCAGATTGTCACGGTGGACGATCCGCCAAATCAGCGCTTTTTCTGGATTCAGACTGTTGTAAATCATCTAAGAAAAACTCCTCGGTTCACTCTGGTTTGGGCAATGCCGTACAGGTAATAAAACGCTATCTGTAAATTCGCACTGACATGGACGCTTTCCGGTGATGGCTACGAGATGTGCTGATTGACACGCGAGTATAGGTTAACGGCCCATCAGGTATCTCATATGGATGAGAGGACTCTCACGCGCCAGCTTGGATTTACGCAGCCATGCTCAGGTCGTAATTGTCCAACAGGCTGTTGGACTTATAGAGCTTGGGAGCCGTAGCCGACGGCCGACGAATGTTGCATGCGCTAAAAGCTGTAGGAGCGAGCTTGCTCGCGATCCTTTGATCTTTCTTGTATCCCCCAATATCCAGAAAAGTTTGGTCTTAATTCTTTTTAAGTATTTCTGGCTATAACCCGCGCTCGGTAAAGTATCGCTACCTTCGATCGTTACCTACGCTGGAATTCCTTGCCATGAGCGGCCCCTTGGGACATTCGACCCCGATTTTGACGTTCCCTCAGGGTGAAAAGGACCCCCTGTCTATCCGGGCCAAGGCCCTGGTGTTTGCCGACCCGCGTTCGCGCCAGTTGCTGGATTTTTTGCAGCAGGTGGGGCCGAGTGAGGTGCCGGTGTTGATCAATGGCGAAACCGGTACCGGCAAGGAGCTGGTTGCCCGTTATTTGCACGCGGCCAGTGGCCGGCGTGGCGCCTTTGTGGCGGTTAACTGCGGGGCGATCAGTGAGACCCTGGCCGAGAGTGAGTTTTTCGGCCACGAAGCCGGGGCCTTTTCCGGTGCCACCGGGCGCCGCGCAGGCTGGTTCGAAGAGGCCGATGGCGGCACGCTGTTTCTCGATGAAATTGGTGATTTGCCGCTGCCGTTGCAGGTCAAGTTGCTGCGCGTGTTGCAGGAGCAGGAGGTGGTGCGCGTCGGTTCGCGCAAGCCGGTGAAGATTGATGTACGGCTGGTGACCGCCACTAACGTCGATCTGGAGCAAGCGGTGGAGGCGGGTAATTTCCGTCTCGATTTGTTTTACCGGGTCAACGTTGCCCAAGTCTCGGTGTTGCCGCTGCGTGAGCGCCCGCTGGATATCCTGCCGCTGGTGGAACACTTCCGCCGCCTTTACAGCGCGCGCTTGAAGATCAATGAACCGATGCTCTCCGAATCCGCGACGCAAGCGCTGCTGGATTACCCGTGGCCGGGCAATATTCGTGAGCTGGAAAACGTCGTGCACCTGGCGTTGCTGGTGGCCGGTGACAAGCCGATCCGCCCGGAGCACCTGAAATTTTCAGGTGGGCTCAGCGTGGCCAAGGCCGGGGCGAGTACGCTGAGCAAGCTGCCGCAAGAGGTGATGCGTGAGCAGTTGCTGCGTTTGTTCGAGGTGCCGGGGGACACGCTGCTGCATGACATTGAAGACTTGATCGTGCGCGAGGCCTTTGCCTTTTGCGGTTTCAATCAGTTGCGCACCGCCGCGCTGCTGGGCATCACCCGTAATGCCATGCGCACGCTGCTGGTCAATCACGGGATGCTCAAGGGGCGCGCACCGAGCTAAGTGCGGCCGATGCGTCGTAACAGTGGCAGCAACTCCGCGCCTTGGTGGATCGCCTCTTCCAGGTGCGGAAAACCCGACAGCACAAAACACTCCACGCCCAGTTGGTAGTACTCCTCGATGCGCTGGGCGACGTGTTCATAGCTGCCCACCAGCGCAGTACCCGCACCGCCACGCACCAGGCCGACACCGGCCCAGAGGTTGGCCGACACTTCCAGTTCCCGCGCGCGTCGTCCGCGACCTTTGACCAGCCCCGTCTGGCGGGACTGGCCCACCGACTCATACGCGGCCATCTGCAACTGCGCCCGTTCGATGGCCTCTTTGGGGATCTCTTCCAGCAACCGCTCGACGTGCGCCCAGGCTTCATCGTCAGTGGGGGCGGCGAACACGTGCACGCGCAGGCCAAAGCGCAAAGTGCGCCCGCGGGCGGCGGCGCGTTCACGCATGTGCAGGATGCGTTCAGCGATCATCGCCGGGGGCTCGCACCACATCAGGTAGGTTTGCGCATGGGCCGCGCCGACTTGTTCGGCGGCCTGCGAAGCGCCACCAAAATAGATCGCGGGCGCTGGCGCCTGAGGCGCGATGGGGGCGCCGCCTGCGCTGCGGTAATAGCGCCCGTGATAGGGCTGGCTGCGGCCGCTCCACACCGACTGGAACACTTCAAGAAACTCGGCGGTGCGCGCATAGCGCTCGTCATGCTCCAGAAAATCCCCCAGCGAGCGCTGCTCAAACCGGCTCGAACCGCTGACCACATGCAGGTCCAGGCGCCCGTCGCTGAGCAACTGCAAGGTCGCTGCACGGTGGGCGCTGTAGGCGGGCAGTTCGAGGCCGGGGCGCACGGTCAGCAAAAAGCGCAGGCGGCGTACTTCTTGGGCCAGCACGGCGGTGATCAACCAAGGGTCTTCGAAACCGCTGGCGGTTGGCACCATGATGCCGTCGAAGTCGCCAAGTTCGGCCGCCCGCACTACTTGGCGCAGGTAGTCGAGGGTGGGCGCGCGTTCGCCCTGCTGGAACAGCCCGACACTGGGCAGACCGCTGCTGGTCAGGTGGCGGCCGTCGCCGTTGGTGGGCAGGAACCAGTCAATCTCGATGGCTCCGTTAACAGGTGTGGGCATGTCAGGCGTTCTCCTTGCGCAGGCCCTGAGCTGCCAGCAGGGGCAGGACCTGTTCACCAAAGCGCAGCACGTCGCTGACCGACGGCTGGCTCTGAATCACGATATGTTCGATCCCCAGGCCATGCAGTTCTTGCAGGCGGGTGGCGAGTTGTTGCGGGGTGCCAATCAGGTAGGCCGGTTGCCCTGGCGCCGTTTGCAGCAGGTTGGGATGGACCTCATAACGGCGCAGCGGGTGGCCACCGCGTTGCATACGCAGCACGCTGTCAGCTTCGCTGGTTGGGGCCGCCGGTAGCGCTGGCAGTTGCCGGGCGGCGGCCTCCCAGGCCAGCGCTTCGGTATCGGCGAGGATCAGCCCGAAGGTGCAGGCAAACGCGAGCGGTGTTGACGGCTCGGGGCTGGCGGCGCGCTGACGCTCGATGGCCTGGCGCAACTGTGCAGGCGGCGCTGCCCGTAACAAACAAACCTGCGCCTGGCTGGCAATCAGCGCCGGGCTTTGGCTGTCGTTGAGGACGATGGCCGGGGCGGGCAAATCGCGGTGGGCATAACCGGCGTTTTCCAGTTGGAAGTAGCGGCCGCTGTAAGTAAAACCACCGTCGCCGCCGCGTAACAGGCGTCCGAGGATGTCGAGGTATTCACCGATGCTTTCGCTGCGCTGGTCACGGTTGAGCCAGTCGTCGAAGGTGTGGCGTGCAGTGCTTTGCTGGCTGTCCGGCAGGTGCAGGCGCACGCGGTTGCTGCTAATCGATTGCAGGCTTTGCACGGTGCTGGCCAGCGCGGCGGGGAGCATCACTTGCGGCGGCACGCTGACCGTCAGTTGCAACTGGCGAGTGTGTGCGCACAGCGCGGCGGCCACGCCCAGGCTGTCGGCACACTGGGAGCCGCCGGGTATCCACAGGCCATCAACGCCTGCGTATTCGACGGCCTGGGCCAACTGAATCCAGTGCCCTGGCTGCGCCGTCCAGTCGGGCGCCGCGCCCGCTGCGCAGAGCGGCAGTTGCCAGCTGAATTCAAGGGGCATGGGCAGGTTCCGTAACGGAGTGGACGCTGGCGCTGAAACGGTTGCTTGGTCGCGGCAGGCCCAGGTGTTCACGCAGGGTGCTGCCGCTGTAGCCGTGGCGCAACAGCCCGCGGTGTTGCAGCAATGGAATCACATGCTCGACGAAGGTGTCGATGGCGTCGGTTGAGTCGGGGAACAGCACATTAAAACCATCGCAGGCGCGGGTCTGGAACCCCTGTTCGAAGCGCTCGGCGATGTCATTGGGCGTGCTGCCCAGCGGGTTGACCGTGGTCAGAATCTTGAGGTGTTCAGGGTTGCGGCCCAAGGCAGCGGCACGCTGTTTGATGTCGTGATAGAAGGCTTGGGCAGCGGGCAGGTCGCGGTACTCGGCGATGATCACGTCGGCCACGCGGATGGCCAAGGCTGTGTCCGCTTCCGATGCGAGGGTGTGCACCCGCAGCGGGTGGCCTTGCGGCGGGCGGGCGACGTTCAGCGGGCCGCGCACCGAGAAGTGTTCGCCCTTGTGGTTGAGGGTGTGCAGTTTGCCGGGGTCAAAATAGCGGCCGCTGGCTTTGTCACGGATAAAAGCGTCGTCGTCCCAGCTGTCCCACAGGTCGTTAACCACGTCGTGGCGTTCGTTTGCGCGCTGGCTTGACGGCTCGCTGGCAACGCCCCAGGCGGCGCGGCCGTTGGACAGGTGGTCGAGGGAGGCGAGTTTGCGGGCGATATGGTACGGCTCGGGGTCGTTCGGGGTGGCGATCAGGCCGATGCGCTCGGTGACGGCGGCCAGGGCCGACATCAAGGTCAGGGCTTCAAACTGTTCGGGTGGTTCGGTGAAGCTCAGGGCGGCGAATGTGCCGCGCTCGGCGCTGCGGGCGAGGGCCTTGAGGCGCTCGAAGTCCGGGCGACGGGTGTTGGTGGTGAAACAGGCACCCAGTATTAGTGGGTCGGTACGGCGGGTCATGACAGCCTCCGTGCAAGTGTTCGGCAAAGCCCTGCCGCCGCTGGGAGCGGCAGGGCGATGGGTCAGAAGTTGTACGTCACGCCGGTGTACCAGTAGCCGCCGGTGGTGCCGTACGGCGAGAAGTTGCCGTACGGGAAGGCGCCCGAACTGCTCGGCAGGTTTGTGCGTTCCGGGTAGATGTTGAACAGGTTGTTGGCGCCCGCCGTCAGGGTCAGGCTGGAGGTCAGGTGGTAGTCCACGTTGAGGTCGGTGATCCAGGCTGGCGAGAACGTGCGGTCGTAAATCTCGGCGGTGCCGTACTGGGTGTACTCGCCGTAGCGGGTCAGGTTGAGGCCGATATCAAACTTGTTGATGGTCCAGGTGGTGCCCAGAATCAGCTTGGACTCCGGGTTGCCGTGCTTGAGGTTGCCCTGGCGCTGACGGTTGTAGCCGCCGTCCGGGCCGAGGGTGGCCTGGGCCAGGGGCGAGGCGTGGATGTCATCAATTTCGGTGGTGTTCCAGTTAAAGCCCAGGGTGTAGCGCAGGTTGCCGTAGGCGCCCAGGTTCTGGCGGTAGTCACCAATCAAGTCGATGCCGCGGGTGGTGGTGTCCAGTGCGTTGGTGAAGTAAGTCACCGCCTGGTTGGTCGGCAGCCCGGCGGCGCCGAGGATGGCGTCGATTTGCGGCGTGCCGCCGAGGTAGCCGGTCTGGTCGATGCGGTCCTTGATTTTGATCTGGTAGGCATCGAGGGTGATGCTGGTGGCATCGGTCGGTTGCAGCGTCAGGCCGAGGGCGAAGTTGGTGGATTTCTCCGGCTTGAGGGTGGTGGCCCCCAAGGCCTTGGCCACTTCCGAGTCGACCGCCACGTTGCGGTAGTTGAACAGGTTGCCGTTGACGCTGGTCTGCGAGGTGGAGCTGTAGATCTGCTGGGCCAGCGAAGGCGCACGGAAACCGGTGCTGACGCTGCCGCGCACGGCGAGGATCGGCGTCAACTGATAACGGGTGGCGATTTTGCCGTTGGTGGTGGTGCCCGAGCCGTCGTTGTAATGCTCGTAACGACCGGCCAGATCGACGTGCCATTTGTCGGTCAGGTCCTGACCGATCTCGCCGTAAGCCGCCAGGCTGGTGCGGCCTTTTTGGTCGGCATCGGCAGGCGTGGTGCCAGCACCGGAGATAGTCCCCGGCGCAATCGGGTTGCCGCTGACACCTGTATCAAACGGCCCGCTGGCGTATGAGGCGTAGTCGCCCTTGCCGATTTTGTAGTTCTCGTAGCGTTGCTCCAGGCCCCATGAAATCTGCGTCGGCTTGGCCAGGCCAAAATCGAAGGCGCGGGTCAGGTCGAGGTTGTTGGTCCACTGGCTGAAGGTCTTCACCCCGGTGTCGACCGAGGTCGGCGAGTCAGGGCCGTAGCTCAAGTTGTAGGTGTGGCGCAGGGTGGCTTCGGCGTGGTCCTGGCCGTACGTGCTGGACAGGTCGTAGTCCCAACCGGCGACGGTGCCTTTGCCACCGAAGGCCACCTGGAAGTCGTTTTCGATAAAGCGCAGGGTGTCTTCGATCCCTTCCGGGAACGGTGTGGCAATGCCGTCAAAGCTGGCGGGCTGGTGGAAGGCCAGAGGCTTTTCCGAGTTGCGCCGGGTGTAGGTCGAGAACGAGTACAGGGTCAAGTCATCGCTGACTGGCAGCTCGGCGTTGTAACCCAAACTGAAGTTGCGCGCCTCGGGCAGGCCGGTGCCGTAATAGGTGTGCTCCAGGCTGGTGTTGCCCGCGCTGTCGGTGTACGGGGCTTTGTCGGAGCGGTCGGAGACTTTCTGGTGGCGCACGTCCAGGCCAAAGTTGATAAAGCCGTCATTGGGCAGGGCAAGGCCGACGTCGCCGGTCTGGCGGATGGTTTCGCCGTCACCGTTTTGGTAGTTCTGGCCGTAGGTGGTTTTCAGGCTGCCACCGTGGTCGGTCTGTTTGAGGACGATGTTGATCACCCCGGCGATGGCGTCCGAGCCGTACTGGGCCGAGGCGCCGTCACGCAGGATCTCGACATGATCGATCAACGCGGTGGGGATCATGTCGAGGTCGACCGGCTGCGAGCCGGAGTTCAGCGACGTGCCGTTGTTGAGCAGGGCGCTGTTGTGGCGGCGCTTGCCGTTGACCAGCACCAGCACTTGGTCGCCGTTCAAGCCGCGCAGGCTGATAGGCCGCACCACCGACGCGGAACCATAGCCGGACGATGCAGGCAGGTTGATGGACGGCAATACGCGGTTCAGGGCGCGGGTCAGGTCAGGCTCACCGGTGGCCAGCAACTGCTGGGACGAGATCACGTCCACCGGCGCGGTGCTTTCGGCCAGGGTGCGGGCCTGGCCACGGTTGCCGACCACCACGACGGTGTCCAGCGGGTTGTCGCTCTTGCTCTCGGCGGCCAGCAGCGGGCTTGCGGCCGTCGCGGCTTCGCACACGGCGAGAAACAACAGGCTGCGGGCGAAGATCTTGCGCGGCTGGGGTAAACCCGTGATACGTGAAGAAATCATGGTACGAAGGCTCCAGTGTGTTCCCCGGTTCGCGCCCTGCTGGGTGGCCAACCTTGTCGGGTAAGGCGACGGCATTGGCGTCGCGAAAAAAGTGGTGAGTAGCGGCTTGTTGCCGGATGCTCTGGGGCATCAGTCTCAAGCTCTGGTGCAAAGGCCTTGAGCAAAGGCTGTGCCATTGTTGAAAAGCCTTTGTTAACAACGGCTTGCAGGGCGGGTGTGAGCGGGGTTGGTGTTTTTGTAGCAATGCCCGATCAGGGTGTTGATTTTTCTACAGGGGCAGTTGGCGGCGAAGTGGCTGTTGACGGCGCTAGCGGCTTTGGCACATCACTTGCTCCACATCGGGTACCACCACCTTTTCAGGAAGCGATTGAATGCCACATCCCGGACCCCGCAACTTGCTCACTGACATCCCCGGCCTGTTGGTCGGCCACGCCATCGATGAACGTGTCGATACGGGCGTCACGGTGATCCGCACCGATCGCCCGTGGACCGCCAGCGTCGATATTCGTGGCGGCGGCCCGGGCGGGCGCGAGTCGGCGGCGCTTGAGCCGGAGAACATGGTCGGGCAGTTGCATGCGTTGGTGTTCTCTGGCGGCTCGGTGTTTGGCCTGGGCGCTGCGGATGCGGTGACGGCGGCGTTGTCGGTGCAAGGTGTTGGCCTGCATTTGAAGGCGGGCGCACCGGCCATCCCTATCGTTCCGGCTGCCGTGTTGCACGACCTGTCCAATGACGGCGACAAGGACTGGGGGCTGGAGCCGCCTTATCGTCGCCTGGGGTTTGAGGCGCTGAACAACTGCGCTGAAGATTTTGCCCTGGGGGCGGCAGGCGCGGGGCGGGGCGCCATGGCGGGCGTGCTGCAAGGCGGTTTGGGTTCGGCCTCGCTGGATTTGGGCGACGGCCTGATAGTGGCCGCGCTGGTGGTGGCCAACCCGATCGGCTCGGTGTACATGCCCGATGGCGAAACCTTCTGGGCGTGGCCGTGGGAAATCGCGGGCGAGGCGGGAGGTGCGCGGCCGCAGGGCGAACAGGACTGCAATGACCCGATGCCTGAACTGTCGCGGCTTGACTCCATGGGCCGCCTGCAAGCCGGTGCCAACACCACGCTGGTGGTGGTCGCCAGCACCGCGCAGATGAGCACCGCCGATTGCAAGCGCGTGGCCATCATGGCCCAGGACGGCAT
>NZ_WIVR01000062.1:0-29699 GCF_009600525.1 Pseudomonas sp. FSL R10-1350 | reverse complement strand
GTGATGAGTCTGCCCGTCCGGCCCGCAAGCCGTCCGGCCGCACTGACCGTGTACCGGCAGGTCGCGGTGCACCGATCGCCGAGCGTCCGAGTGAAATCAGCAAGCGCCCGGCCAAGCCGACGCGCTCGGGTCCAAAGCTGGTTGATGATGCGCCGTCCGGCAAGCGTCGTGGCGCGCCGTCCGGTTCCGGTCAGCGTCCAGGCTTTGGCCGTCGCAAGCCTGAGTAAACCTGCGGCGCTGTGAAAAAACGCCAACCCCCAAAGGGTTGGCGTTTTTTTATGCCTGCAAATCACCTGGCCCTGTAGGAGCGAGCTCGCCTCGCGATCTTTTGATCTTCTAAAAGATCGCGAGGCAAGCTCGCTCCTACAAAATCAGGTTTCCAAGTGGAAAGATTTCTTTACGTCTCGTAAAGCTATCTCTACAAAATCAACAGGTTATCCGGCACAGCTGCCCGTTTTACCCCTTGTGTAAAGAATACTTTCCGGAAAACTGGCTGCTTGCACCATTTCTGACCGTTTATTGGCTTGTTTCGTCTTGCAAACGGCGGTGTGATGGGATCTTGCCTACGAGCGGGTGTACAATGCGCCGCGTTTTAACTGTGACCCAATTGCGTACCCGCGCTTTTTGCGCTGCTCAACCCCGTGATGAGTGGCCAAAACCTCGAGGCTAACCCGCCTTGTTAACTCCGCATCGCCACAAGCGTTGCGGGTTCGATTCCGTCACAGATAAAAACAAACAGGTGACGCATGACTCGTGAAACAACTTTGGATTCCTGGCGTCTGCGCTGGGGTTTGATGTGTGTTGTAGACCCTTCGATCACTGCCTCTGGTGCTCAAGCTACATCGCACTGAATCACATCAAACCTTGTGTGGAACGCTTTCAATGAGTGGAAAAACCTCGCAATCAGGTGAGCTTAAACGCGGCCTGAAAAATCGTCATATACAGTTGATTGCCCTCGGCGGCGCGATTGGTACTGGCCTGTTCCTCGGCTCGGCCGGGGTACTCAAATCGGCCGGTCCATCAATGATTCTGGGCTATGCCATCTGCGGCTTCATTGCCTTCATGATCATGCGCCAGCTCGGCGAAATGATCGTCGAAGAGCCTGTTGCCGGCTCCTTCAGCCACTTTGCGCATAAATATTGGGGCGGCTTTGCCGGCTTCCTGTCGGGTTGGAACTGCTGGGTGCTGTACATCCTGGTGGGCATGTCGGAGCTGACAGCGGTCGGTAAATACGTGCACTACTGGTGGCCCGAGATCCCGACCTGGGCCTCTGCGGCAGCCTTCTTCGTGCTGATCAATGTAATCAACCTGACCAACGTCAAAGTGTTTGGTGAGGCCGAGTTCTGGTTCGCGATCATCAAAGTCGTGGCCATTATCGGCATGATCGCCCTGGGCAGTTACTTGCTCACCAGTGGTAGCGGCGGCCCACAAGCTTCCGTCAGCAACCTGTGGTCGCATGGTGGTTTCTTCCCGCACGGCGTGACCGGTTTGCTGATGGCCATGGCCTTCATCATGTTCTCGTTCGGTGGTCTGGAAATGCTCGGTTTCACCGCCGCAGAAGCCGACAAACCGCGCACCGTGATCCCTAAAGCGATCAACCAGGTGATCTACCGCATCCTGATTTTCTACATCGGTGCACTGGTGGTTCTGCTGTCGCTGACCCCGTGGGACTCGCTGCTTGAAACCCTCAACGCTGGTGGCGACAGCTACAGCAGCAGCCCGTTTGTACAAGTGTTCTCGATGCTGGGCAGCAACACCGCAGCGAACATCCTCAACTTCGTGGTGCTGACCGCGGCGTTGTCGGTGTACAACAGCGGTACCTACTGCAACAGCCGTATGTTGCTGGGCATGGCGCAGCAGGGCGATGCGCCTAAAGCGCTGGCCAAGATCGACAAGCGCGGCGTGCCGGTCAATGCCATTCTGGCTTCGGCAGCAGTGACGGTGATTGCGGTACTGCTCAACTACTGGATGCCGCACGACGCGCTGGAACTGCTGATGTCGCTGGTGGTTGCGACGCTGGTGATCAACTGGGCGATGATCAGCTACTCGCACTTCAAGTTCCGCCAGCACATGAACAAAACCGCGCAAACCCCGTTGTTCAAGGCACTGTGGTACCCGTACGGCAACTACATCTGCCTGGCGTTTGTGGCGTTCATTCTGGTGATCATGCTGTTGATCCCGGGCATTCGCATCTCGGTGTTCGCAATGCCGATTTGGGTGGCCTTTATGGGGCTCTGCTACTGGTTGAAACCCAAGCGTGTTGAACAAGCCTCTACCGAGGTTTACAGCCCGGCCAAGTAAATTGATCGGTTAAACAACACACCCGGCCACCGCGCCGGGTGTGTTGTTTGTGGGGTATGCTGCACGCCCTGCTGATGGACCTTTGTAATGCTGGTGATTTCCAACAACGTGCATATCCCCGATGCCGAAATCGAACTGACGGCTATTCGTGCCCAGGGCGCGGGCGGGCAGAACGTCAACAAAGTCTCAAGCGCCATGCATTTGCGCTTCGACATCCCCAACTCATCCTTGCCGCCTTTTTACAAAGAGCGACTGCTGGCGCTGCGTGACAGCCGCATCACCAGTGACGGGGTGTTGATCATCAAGGCGCAGCAATACCGCACCCAGGAGCAGAACCGGGCGGATGCGTTGGAGCGTTTGCTTGAATTGATCGTGAGCGCGACCAAAGTCGAAAAAAAGCGCCGCCCGACCAAGCCGACCCTGGGCTCAAAAAAGCGACGCCTCGAATCCAAGACCAAACGCGGAAGTATCAAGGCGGGGCGGGGCAAGGTGGACTTTTAAAGTCAAAAGCCCTCAGCCAGAGGGAGAGGGTTGTTCTTAGCTGCCTCGTGCAAGCTTTGCCTGCCGATACAAGTAAACACTCAGCAGCACCCCGCTAAACGACGCCAGTGCTGCAAACAGGAAGATCGAGGTAAAGCCAAAACCTGCTGCCACCGCGCCCACCAGCGGCCCGGTGATGCCCAATGACAGATCGATAAACAGCGAGTAGGCGCCCACCGCTGCGCCTCGGCTGGAGGCGGGCACCAGGTTGACCGCTTCAACGCCCAGCGCCGGAAACACCAGCGAAAAGCCAAAACCGCTCAGCGCCGCACCGGCCAAGGCCAGATGCGGGTCAGGCGCCAGCCATAGCAACAGCAAGCCCAGGGTTTCGACGCTCAGGCAGGCAATGGCGACGCGAAAGCCGCCGAGGCGGTTGATCATGTTGCCAAACAGCAAGCGCGCACTGATAAAACTGGCGCCAAACAGGCTCAGGCACAGCGCGGCGTTTTCCCAGTGGTTGGTGGCGTAATACAGGGTGATAAAGGTGGCGATGGTGCCAAAACCAATCGAACCCAGCGCCAAACCTGTACCGTGGGGCAGCACCCGGCCCAGCACATGTAGAAACGGCAAGCGTACGCCGCTGACAATGGGCGCGGCCACTTTTGGCCAGGCCAACAGCAAGCCCAGCGTGGCCAGGGCAATGATGCTCACGCCCAGGCTCCACATGCCCAAATGCCCGACCATCACCACGCCCAGGGGTGCGCCAATGGCAATGGCGCCGTAGCTGGCGATGCCGTTCCAGGAAATCACCTTGGCGGTGTGGGCAGCGCCTACCCGGCCAATGCCCCAGCCGATCGACCCCGAACCCACCAGGCTTTCAGCGCTGCCCAGCACCAGCCGGCCCAACAGCAGGCTGGCCAGGCTCCAGGCAGGTGCCGCCGCCAGCCAGCTTGAGGTCAGCATCAACACACCGCTCAAGCCGCAACCGGCCAGTCCGTACATGACCGCGCGTTTGCTGCCCTGGTTATCGATGATGCGGCTGGCGTAAGGGCGGCTCAGGAGCGTGGCCAGATATTGCACGCTGATCACCAGCCCGGCGATGACCGTGCCATAGCCCAGGTGGTTGTGAACGTAACCGGGCAATACGGCCAGCGGGATGCCGATGTTCAAATAGCCGATAAAGGTAAACAGAACGATGGAAACCACTTGCAGCGTGATTGCCATAGGGCGTTGTGTTTCAGGCATTGGGTAGGGGTCCTGCGGGGAGCGGTAAGGTGCAGATTACAACGGTGCAACCAATTGTGTCGCAATTAAAGCAGCCAGTGCGTTTTCCTGGGTGCCGAAGCGCTTAAGCAGCAGGGCCTGCTTTTGTGGGCTGAGACGCTCCCAGAGCTCGATCATTTTTTCGGCGGTGCCGATCAGGACGCTGGCCTGGGTGTCGCTGAAGGTGTCAGTCACGCTGTTGTCCGCGAGAAGAGGAGGGTGCCGCAATTGTGTCAGGCGGTATGAAAAACCTGAAGCTTTTCGCACCGCCTGATAGATGGCCGGTCAGTCTTCGCTGTCGGCCTGGAGGCTGTCTTGAGCCTCTTCCAGTGCGGGGTTTTCGCCACTGGTGTGTTGCGGGGTTGGCTGCTGAGTTTCATGCAGGCTTGGGAAGGGGAGGTTTGGGATCTCGTGCATCGTCGCGCTCCTCGTAAGGTGTGTTTTTAAATCGCTGGGTAAATCGGCGCTTTTAAAAAGCAAGGGCAGGATACAGGAGGGAGTGTGACAATTTGTCTTTTTATTGCGTCTGGCGCCGATTGTGGCGATTTATTCATCTTGTAACAGGCCTGTAGGAGCGAGCTTGCCTCGCGATCTTTTAAACGCTCAAAAGATCGCGAGGCAAGCTCGCTCCTACAGGTTTTTTAGTGCTGGCAGACCTGTGCAATAGCCTTGGCGAGCAACTCCAGACGGGTGCCATCGACCCCGGCCATGTTGGCGCGGCCTGAGCCGACCATGTAAACGCTGTGTTTTTCACGCAGCACTTGCACTTGCTCGGTGCTCAACCCGGTGTACGAGAACATCCCGCGTTGCTGGTTGATGTGCGCAAAGCGCTCTGCCAGACCGAATGGCGTCAGCGCCTCGACCAGGCCGCTGCGCAGTTGCGCGATGCGGCTGCGCATGGCTTCCACCTCGGCGGCCCATTGCGCCTTGAGCTGCGCATCACCGAGGATGGTCGCCACCACGGCGGCGCCATGATCAGGCGGGTTGGACCACAAGTTACGCGCCAGATACGCCAGTTGGCTGCGCACATCGGTCAGTTTTTCGGCGTCATTGGCACACACGATCAACGCGCCGACACGCTCACGGTACAGACCGAAGTTCTTCGAGCAAGAGCTGGTGATCAGCACTTCAGGCAGTTCGCTCACGAACAGGCGAGTTGACCAGGCATCTTCTTCCAGCCCGTCGCCGAAGCCCTGATAAGCAAAGTCGATCAGGGGCAGCAGTTCGCGCCGACGCACGACATCCAGCACCTGCAGCCAGTCGTCTTGCGACAGGTCAAAGCCGGTCGGGTTGTGGCAGCACGCGTGCAGCAACACCACGTCGCCCTTGGGTACATGCTCCAGGGCGTGAAGCATGGCGGCTACGTTGAGGGTGTTGTCGCGGCCCACGTACGGGTAGTGACCCACCTTCAGCCCGGCTTCGGCAAAAATGCTTTCGTGGATCGGCCAGGTCGGGTCGCTCAGCCAGATCCCGCGCCCTGGCAGGCAGTGCGCGATAAAGTCGGCCACTAGACGCAATGCGCCGGTACCGCCCGGCGTTTGCGTGGCGCCCGCACGTTTGGCCGCCAGCAGTGGCGAATCAGTGCCCAGTACCAGCTCGCTGATCAGTTGGCCAAAACGGCTGTCGCCGTGGCCGCCGATGTAGGTTTTGGTCTGCTGCTGATCCACCAGGCGCTGTTCGGCCTGTTTGACCGACTGCAAAATCGGCGTCAGGCCGCTGGCGTCTTTGTACACGCCCACGCCCAGATCGAACTTGTTGGGGTTACTGTCCTGGTTGTAGGCGTCGATCAACCCCAGAATGGGATCGCCCGGCACCCGACCAATTGTTGCGAAATGCATTACTTGCGACCCTCGGCAGTGTTGGCCACGTCATCAGTACGTGCGGCCATGATGAAGTCGTTGCGGTGCAGGCCTTTGATCGAGTGGCTCCACCAGGTCACGGTGACTTTGCCCCACTCGGTCAGCAGACCTGGGTGATGGCCTTCTGCTTCCGAGATTTCGCCAACGGCGTTGGTAAACGCCAGGGCGTAGTTGAAATTCTTGAACAGAAAAACCTTTTCCAACTGCATGATGCCGTCGCGAACTTCGATATTCCAGTCCGGAATCTGCTTGATCAGAATCGGCAACTCTTCGTCGCTGACCTGTGGAGCATCGGCGCGGCAGGCTTCGCAGTGGGCTTGGTTCAATGTGTTCATGGTGTATTCCTGAAATCGATTTTTATTGGTCTTGAATAAAGAGGGTTAAGCCGCTTTCGGCTTGGGCGGGAACTTGGGTGCATGCAGCCCCAGTTCCATGCCTTTTTCAACCATGCCCATGATGTCTTCGTGGGCCAGGTCAAACAGGCGCTTCAAATCCGGCAGAACAAAATACAGCGGCTGCAAAATATCAATTCGATACGGGGTGCGCATGGCTTCCAGCGGATCGAATGGCTGATGCTCAGGTTCTGACGACAGGCTGTAAACCGTTTCTTTAGGCGAAGACAGAATTCCGCCGCCATACACGCGTTTGCCTTCAGGGGTATTCACCAGCCCGAACTCGATGGTCATCCAGTACAGGCGGGCCAGATACACGCGCTGTTCTTTGCTGGCTTGCAGGCCAAGCTTGCCATAGGTGTGGGTGAATTCCGCAAACCATGGGTTAGTCAGCAGCGGGCAATGGCCAAAAATCTCGTGGAAAATATCCGGCTCTTGCAGGTAATCCAGTTCTTCACGGGTGCGAATAAACGTTGCTACCGGGAACTGCTTGTTGGCCAGTAATTCGAAAAAAGTCTGGAAGGGGATCAGTGCCGGCACGCGGGCAACTTGCCAGCCGGTGGTTTCGCCCAGCACTTTATTGATCTCGCCCAGTTGCGGGATGCGGTCGTGGGGCAGGCCGAGTTTGTCGATGCCTTGCAGGTACTCAGGGCAGGCACGGCCTTCGAGCAATTTGAGCTGGCGGGTAATCAGCGTATTCCACACCCCGTGTTCCTCGGGTGTGTAGTCGATAAAGCCATTGGCATTCGGCTCACGGGCGACGTATTTCGTTTGCTTCATGGTGCTCTCCGCAGAGAAATCGTTTTTATTGTTCTGTCAGGGACGGCGCGTATTCGTTGGTTAAGTGATATCCCAAGTGCTGGGAGGATGCAGCCGGACAAGCGTGTCTATTACCGGAATGGTGTGCGTATTCCGTAAATAATTCGTTACGACAAGGCAATTGAACTGTCATTCTTGCGTGAGTAATTGCAAAATCGTCAAAAAATCGTGACAGCGAAATGCTCTCCCGAACAAAAAACACCCCTGTAGGAGCGAGCTCGCCTCGCGATCTTTTAAAAAGATCAACAGATCGCGAGGCAAGCTCGCTCCTACAACAAAGACACAGCCGAGCCTTGCCCCATGCGTATCAAAGTCCACTGCCAAAACCGGATTGGCATCCTGCGTGACATCCTCAACCTGTTGGTGGCCTACGGCATCAACGTCAAGCGCGGCGAGGTGGGCGGCGACCAGGGCAATGCGATCTATCTGTTTTGCCCTAACCTGATCAACCTTCAGTTTCAGGCACTGCGCCCCAAATTTGAAACGATCGCCGGGGTTTTTGGCGTCAAACGCGTAGGGCTGATGCCCAGCGAACGCAGGCACATGGAACTCAACGCCTTGCTCGGCGCACTGGAATTCCCCGTGCTCTCCATCGATATGGGCGGCTCGATTGTGGCGGCCAACCGTGCGGCAGCGCAGTTGCTCGGCGTGCGCGTCGATGAAGTGCCGGGCATTGCCCTGTCGCGCTACGCCGAAGACTTCGACTTGCCGGAGCTGGTGCGGGCCAACAAATCGCGGATCAACGGCCTGCGGGTCAAGATCAAGGGGCATGTGTTCCTCGCTGACATCGCGCCGCTGCAACTGGAGCACGATGACAGCGAAGCCATGGCTGGCGCGGTGCTCACCTTGCATCGAGCTGACCGTCTGGGTGAGCAGATCTACAACGTGCGCAAGCAGGAACTGCGCGGCTTCGACAGTATTTTCCAAAGCTCAAAAGTCATGGCCGCGGTGGTCCGTGAAGCCCGACGTATGGCGCCGCTGGATGCGCCTCTATTAATAGAAGGCGAAACCGGCACCGGCAAAGAATTGCTGGCGCGCGCCTGTCACCTGGCCAGCCCGCGGGGGCAATCGCCGCTGATGGCGCTCAACTGCGCCGGTTTGCCCGAGTCGATGGCCGAAACCGAACTGTTTGGCTACGGGCCGGGTGCATTCGAAGGGGCGCGGGCCGAGGGCAAGTTGGGGCTGTTGGAACTGACCGCAGGCGGTACGTTGTTTCTGGATGGCGTGGGCGAAATGAGCCCGCGTTTGCAGGTCAAGTTGCTGCGTTTTCTGCAGGACGGTTGCTTTCGCCGTGTCGGCAGCGACGAAGAGGTCTACCTCGATGTGCGCGTGATGTGCGCCACGCAGGTGGATTTGTCTGAGCTGTGCGCCCGTGGCGAATTCCGTCAGGACCTTTACCACCGCCTCAACGTATTGTCGTTGCACATCCCGCCGCTGCGCGATTGCCTGGATGGCCTTGAGCCGTTGGTCGAGCATTTTCTCGATCAGGCCAGTCGGCAAATTGGCTGTGCGTTGCCGCGCCTCGCTCCGGCGGCCATGGACCGTTTGAGCCACTACCATTGGCCGGGCAACGTGCGGCAATTGGAAAACGTGTTGTTCCAGGCGGTGTCGCTGTGCGATGGCGGCGTGGTCAAGGCCGAACACATCCGCTTGCCGGATTACGGCGTGCGCCAGCCGCTGGGTGAGTTCTCGATGGAAGGCGGGCTGGATCAAATCGTCGGGCGCTTTGAAAAAGCCGTGTTGGAGCGGCTGTACTCCGAACACCCAAGCAGCCGCCTGCTGGGCAAGCGTTTGGGCGTATCCCACACCACCATTGCCAACAAACTGCGCGAGCACGACATCATCAAGCCTGGTCGGGATTAAAAACGCGAAAACCTTGTGGGAGCGGGCTTGCTCGCGATTGGAACGATGCGCAGTGTCAAGTACACCGAGTCGCTTGCATCGCGAGCAAGCCCGCTCCCACCGTTTTTTGTGCCGAACAGGCCGCCCTTTGCCGCAACCGGCATAACCACGCCGGTTTGCCATTTCTGTGACGCCACATAACCCTCCTCAAGCCCCGCCAGCACGGCCTTTTCACCGTCAATAAAAAGTTGGTGCGCAAATTGCTAGTACCCATTCAGTACAGCGGTGGGCGGCAAGCGTCCGTCAGGCAGAGGAATGAGTGTGGACAAGTACCTTTATGTGGCAATGACCGGCGCCAGTCAGAATGCTCTGGCGCAAAAGGCACATGCCAACAATCTGGCGAACATCTCAACCAACGGCTTTCAGCGCGATCTGGAACAGGCGCGCTCGATGCCGGTGTTTGGCGACAGCTTTCCTGCGCGGGCCTTTGCCATGACCGAGCGACCTGCCACGGATTTCACGCCGGGTGCGCTGGTGCAAACCGGGCGTGACCTGGACATCGCCGTCAAAGGCGATGGCTGGCTGGCCGTGCAGGCCCCCGATGGCAGCGAAGCCTATGTGCGCACCGCCAGCATGAATGTCGACTCGCTGGGCATTCTGCGGGCCGGCAACGGCATGCCGGTCATGGGCAACGGCGGGCCGATCGCCGTGCCGCCGCAGCAGCAAATTGAAGTGGGCGAAGACGGCACCATCAGCATTCGCGCCATGGGCGAGGGCCCGCGCGTGATGGCTGAAGTGGACCGCATCAAGCTGGTTCAACCGGACCTGCGCTCCATGACTAAAGGCCTCGACGGTCTGATCCACACCGCCAACGGCCAGCCTGCGCCATTCGACGCCAATGTGCGGGTGACCTCGGGGTTTCTGGAGGCCAGCAACGTGAATGCCGTCGAAGAGATGACCTCGGTGCTGGCCCTGTCCAAGCAGTTCGAGTTGCACATCAAAATGATGAACACCGCCAAAGAAGACGACCAGGCCATGACTCGCGTCCTGGCCATGAGCTAATTACTGACACGTTGCGCCGAAAAACCGGCGCACGAGGAGAGCACGCATGCTTCCGGCACTGTGGGTTGCAAAAACGGGTTTGGCTGCACAAGACACCAACCTGACGACAATTTCCAACAACTTGGCCAACGTCTCGACCACCGGCTTCAAGCGTGATCGTGCTGAGTTCCAGGACTTGCTCTACCAGATCAAACGCCAGCCCGGCGCGCAATCGACCCAAGACAGCGAGCTGCCTTCCGGCCTGCAACTGGGTACCGGTGTGCGCATTGTCGGCACGCAAAAGAACTTCACCGCCGGTAGCCTGCAAACCACCGAGCAGCCGCTGGACATGGCCATAAATGGCCGTGGGTTTTTCCAGATCATGCAGCCCGACGGGACCACGGCCTACACCCGTGACGGTACTTTTCACCTCGATTCCAACGGCCAGATCGTCACCGCCAGCGGTTTCACCCTGGAGCCTGCGATTGTCGTGCCTGCCGATGCCGAGACGTTCACCGTCGGCCAGGACGGCACTGTGTCGGTCACCGTGCCCGGCAACGCCGCTGCGCAGATCATCGGCAACCTGCAAACCGCCGACTTTATCAACCCGGCCGGCTTGCAGGCACAGGGCGGCAACCTGTTCCTGGAGACCGCCTCCAGCGGCGCGCCGCAAATCGGCACGCCGGGCCTGAACGGTTTCGGCACCACCATGCAGAACACCCTCGAAACCTCAAACGTCAGCACCGTTGAAGAGATGGTCAACATGATCACC
This sequence comes from Pseudomonas sp. FSL R10-1350, assembly GCF_009600525.1. Classification (NCBI taxonomy): domain Bacteria; kingdom Pseudomonadati; phylum Pseudomonadota; class Gammaproteobacteria; order Pseudomonadales; family Pseudomonadaceae; genus Pseudomonas; species Pseudomonas sp. FSL R10-1350. Next base: position 18,930 of record NZ_WIVR01000062.1, on the reverse strand, counting down.
ACCCAACGCGCTTACGAGATGAACTCCAAAGTGATCTCCACCGCCGATCAAATGTTGTCGTTTGTGACGCAAAATCTGTAATTACGTGAAGCGGGAGAGGTCATGAAACGCTTTATTTCTGTTCTGGCACTGGGTGGCGTTACTTTTCTGGCGGGCTGTGTCAGCCCGCCGCCACGCCCTAACGATCCGTACTACGCCCCGGTACTGCCGCGCACACCGCTGCCGGCTGCGGCGAACAACGGTTCGATTTACCAGGCCGGTTTTGAACAGAACCTGTACAGCGACCGCAAGGCATTCCGGGTGGGTGACATCATCACCATCACCTTGAACGAGCGCACCCAGGCGAGCAAAAACGCCAACTCGGCCATCGGTAAAAACAGCAACACCAACATCGGCCTGACCTCGCTGTTCGGTGGCGGCATGACCACCAACAACCCGTTGGGCGGTGCTGACCTGAGCCTCAACGCAGGCTACAGCGGCAGCCGCGCCACCAAGGGCGACAGCAAGGCCGGGCAGGGCAACAGTCTGACCGGTTCGATCACCGTGACCGTGGCCGACGTTCTGCCTAACGGCATCATCGCCGTGCGCGGCGAGAAGTGGATGACCTTGAACACTGGCGACGAACTGGTGCGAATCGCCGGGCTGGTCCGGGCGGATGACATCTCTACCGACAATACCGTGTCCTCGACCCGCGTGGCCGATGCGCGCATTACCTACTCGGGGACGGGCTCGTTTGCCGATGCCAGCCAGCCGGGCTGGTTTGACCGCTTCTTCCTTAGCCCACTGTTTCCTTTCTGACCGGACCGACCATGCCGAACCTCAAGCACCTGCTGGCAGCCGTACTGCTGCTGTCGACAACCCTGGGCGCTCACGCCGAGCGGTTGAAAGACATCGCCAGCATTTCGGGCGTGCGCTCCAACCAATTGATTGGGTATGGCCTGGTGGTCGGGCTGAATGGCACGGGCGACCAGACCACGCAAACGCCATTCACCCTGCAGACCTTCAATAACATGCTCTCGCAGTTCGGCATTAAAGTGCCGCCGGGTTCGGGCAACGTGCAGTTGAAAAACGTCGCCGCAGTGTCAGTCAGTGCCGACTTGCCCGCGTTCGCCAAGCCGGGGCAGGTGATCGACATCACTGTGTCGTCCATCGGTAACTCAAAAAGCCTGCGCGGCGGCACGCTGTTGCTGACCCCGCTCAAGGGTATTGACGGCAACGTCTACGCCGTTGCCCAAGGCAATCTGGTGGTCGGCGGTTTTGACGCGGAAGGCCGCGACGGCTCGAAAATCACCGTCAACGTACCGTCAGCCGGGCGCATTCCGGGCGGTGCTTCGGTTGAGCGGGCCGTACCCAGCGGTTTCAATCAGGGCAACAGCCTGACCCTGAACCTCAACCGTTCCGACTTCACCACCGCCAAGCGCGTGGTCGATAAGATCAACGACCTGCTGGGGCCCGGTGTGGCCCAGGCGATTGACGGCGGCTCGATCCGCGTCACCGCGCCCTTGGACCCAAGCCAGCGCGTTGACTACCTGTCGATTCTGGAAAACCTCGAAGTGGATCCGGGCCAGGCCGTGGCCAAGGTCATTATCAACTCGCGCACCGGCACCATCGTGATCGGGCAAAACGTCAAGGTATCGCCTGCGGCAGTGACCCACGGCAGCTTGACCGTGACCATCACTGAAGACCCGATCGTCAGCCAGCCGGGCCCATTGTCCAACGGCCAGACGGCGGTAGTACCGCGCTCGCGGATCAACGCCCAGCAAGAAGCCAAGCCGATGTTCAAGTTCGGCCCGGGCACCACCCTCGACGAAATCGTCCGGGCGGTGAATCAGGTGGGCGCGGCGCCGGGGGACCTGATGGCGATCCTCGAAGCCCTGAAACAGGCCGGCGCCTTGCAAGCCGACCTGATCGTGATCTGAGGCCAACGGCATGGACATGCGTAAGAGTGGCGTCGTCAGTGACAGCGATTCGGGGGCGTTCAGCGACCTCAATCGTCTGAACAACCTGAAGGTGGGCGACCGTAACAGCGACGGCAATATGCGCAAGGTTGCGCAGGAATTCGAGTCGCTGTTCCTCAACGAAATGCTCAAGTCCATGCGTTCGGCCAACGAAGTGCTGGGCAAGGACAACCCGCTGAACACGCCTGCGGCCAAGCAGTATCAGGAAATGTACGACCAGCAACTGTCGGTGACCTTGTCACGCCAGGGCGGCGGCATTGGCTTGGCCGATGTGCTGATGCGCCAGATGTCGAAAAACCAATCGGTGGTGCCGGGTGACGTACCCGCCACGCCTGCGGTGGCCGCAGAAACCAAGGCCGCAGCGCCTGCGACGACCACCACCAACAGCCCGTTCGTGCGCTCCAACGGCCAGCGCGCCTTGTGGGCTGCACGGGTGGCCACGCCTGCGGTCGATGGCGGGCACAAAAATGACATGGCGATGCTCAATCAGCGTCGTCTGGCGTTACCGAGCAAATTGACTGACCGCCTGTTGGCTGGAATTGTGCCGTCGGCTGACCCGGCGCGTTCCACCCTCAACACCAGCACCGTACCGGGCCGCACCAGCCCGGCGCTGGACGCGGTGATCAAAGGCAGCCGTCAGCCAATGCTCAGTGCCTCCGGGGTGCATGGGCGCATGCAGATTTATGGCCGCGCCGTGGCCCAGCCGCCGTTGGCACCGGCCAAACAAGCCTTTGAATCGCCGGATGCGTTCGTTGCCACCATGTTGCCGATGGCGCAGCAGGCAGCCGATCGAATCGGCGTCGACCCGTTGTACCTGGTGGCGCAAGCGGCGCTGGAAACCGGTTGGGGCAAATCGGTGATGCGTCAACAAAACGGCAACAGCAGTTACAACCTGTTCGGCATCAAGGCCACCGGCAATTGGCAGGGCGCGCAGGCGCGGGCCATTACCAGTGAGTTTCGCGACGGGCAGATGGTCAAGGAGACGGCGGACTTCCGTTCCTACAACTCCTACCAAGACAGCTTCCACGACCTGGTGACCCTGCTGCAGAGCAACAATCGTTATAAAGATGTGCTCAACGCAGCCGATAAACCAGAGCAGTTTGTTCGTGAACTGCAGAAGGCCGGTTACGCGACCGACCCTGAGTACGCGAGCAAGATTTCGCAGATTGCCAAGCAAATGAAAACCTACCAGAGCTACGTCTCGACGGGTTCTCTCACGCATTTATAAGGTTTGAACCATGGCGAGTTTGATCAACATCGGGATGTCGGGGCTTAACGCCAGCCAAGGGGCCTTGGCCACCGTGGGCAATAACATTGCCAACGCCAATACCTCGGGCTACTCGCGTCAGCAAGTGGTGCAGAGCAGCGCGGGCTCGCAGCAGGTGAGCGGGGTGTTTATCGGCACCGGAACTACCCTGGCCGACGTACGCCGGGTGTATAACTCCTACCTCGACGCCCAGTTGCAAGCCACCACATCGCTCAACGGCGACGCCCAGGCGTATCTCGACCAGATCGGCTCGATCGACAAACTGCTCTCGGACAAAAGCACCGGTGTGTCGTCGGCACTGAACAGCTTTTTTGCCTCCCTGCAAACAGCGGCCGGGGCGCCAGGCGACAGCTCCACGCGCCAACTGCTGCTGACCAATGCGCAAACCCTGAGCAACCGCTTCAACTCGATTTCGACTCAGCTCAATCAGCAAAACGACGGCATCAACAGCCAGCTGGACACCCTGACCTCGATGGTCAACCAGCACACGGCCACCATCGCCTCGCTGAACAAGCAAATTGCCCAGGCCACCACGGCGGGCAACACCCCCAACGACCTGATGGATGCCCGCAACGAAGCGGTGCGCACCCTCAACGAGTTGGTCGGGGTGTCGGTTCAAGAGCACGACAACGTGTACGACATCACCCTCGGCACCGGTCAGGCGCTGGTGCAGGGCAACACTTCGAACACCTTGTCGGCGGTGCCGGGCAAAACCGACAAAAGCCAGTTCAGCATCCAGATCAACTACCCGCAGTCCAGCTCCGACGTCACTTCGGTGCTCACCGGCGGCAAAATCGGCGGCCTGCTGCGTTATCGCGAAGACGTGCTGGCCCCGTCCATCAATGAGCTGGGGCGCACGGCCATCGTGTTGGCCGATGCCTTCAACCAGCAGTTGGGGCAGGGGCTGGACGCCAACGGCGAATTTGGCTCATCCCTGTTCAGCAGCATCAACAGTGACAAGGCGATCAGCCAGCGCAGCCTGGCCGCGACCGGCAACAGCGCAGGCTCGGGCAACCTTGACGTAAAAATCACCAACAGCGGTGCACTGACCACCTACGACTATCAGGTCACATTCACCAGCGACAACGAATACACGGTCAAGCGCTCGGACGGCACCAACATGGGTGCCTTCAAGCTCGATCAAGACCCGCCGGCAGTGATCGACGGCTTCAGCATGAGCCTCAATGGCGGCGCGTTGAGCAAGGGCGACAGCTTCAAAGTCAGCCCCACCGCCAATGGCGCCAGCAGCCTCAATGTGCAAATGACCGATGCCAGTAAATTGGCGTTTGCCGGACCTTTGGTGGCCGTTAAAGGCGGTTCCAACAGCGGCACCGGCGCCGCGAGCGGCCTGAGCCTGTCGCAGGCGCTGAATATTTATGGCGGCGCGGACTTGGGCAAAGCGCAAAGTGAAATCGAAGGCGCGATGCCAGTGCGCATTGCCTTTGACGAAGCCAGCGGCGGCACCCAGGGCTATCGCATCCTCAATGAAAAGGGCGAGAAGATAGGCGAGGGCACCATCGTTCCGGGCCAGGACAACAAAGTCACGATCAAGGTGCCGGTGCTCGATGCCTCAGGCGCGGCGGTGACCAACCCGGACGGCACGCCAAAAACCGTCAACTTCGACACCACCCTCAGCGGTTCGCCGGCCAAAGGGGACAGTTTTGATATTCGCTTCAACAAGGACGGCAAGGCGGACAACAGCAACGCCAACCAACTGTTGGGCCTGCAAACCAAACAGACCGTGGGCGTGACCGGCGGCGGGGGCGGGGCGAGCCTCGGCACCTCGTACAGCCAGTTGGTCTCCAAGGTCGGCGGCAAAGCCAGCCAGGCCAGCGTCGACGGCACCGCCAACACGGCCGCCCTGGCGTACGCCACGCAAACCCGCAACTCGGTGTCGCAGGTCAACCTGGACGAAGAAGCTTCCAACTTGGTCAAGTTCCAGCAGTACTACACCGCATCGTCGCAAATCATCAAAGCGGCGCAAGAAACCTTCAGCACGCTGATCAACAGTCTTTAAGGGAGCACTCGACGATGCGTATTTCCACTGCCCAGTTTTTTGAGTCGACCAGCACCACCTACCAGAACAACTTCTCGTCGGTGATCAAGACCCAGCAGCAGATCGACTCTGGCGTGCGCATCCAGACCGCTGCCGATGATCCGGTGGGCGCCGCACGTTTGCTGCAACTGCAGCAGCAAAAGGACATGCTGGGCCAGTATTCCGCCAATATGGACAGCATCAAGTCGTCGCTGAGCAATCAGGAAAGCGTGCTCGACAGCATCAATAACTCCCTGCAAAAAGCCGGTGAGCTGGCGCTGCGGGCAGGCGGCCTGACCAACGACGCCGACCGTTTGGCGGTGGCCAATGAACTGGGCAGCATCGAAGACCAGGTGTTCAGCCTGCTCAACAGCAAAGACTCCGCGGGCAACTACATGTTCTCGGGCTCCAAGACCGACACCCAGCCGTACATCCGCAACAACGATGGCACCTACTCCTATCAAGGCGATGACACTCAGCTCAACCTCAAGGTCTCGGACACCCTGACCCTGGCGGGCAGTGACACGGCCAAAAGCTTTATGGAGAACTCGGTGAACACCGGGCGCACTCAAAGCACCTTGCAGCCGATGCTCGACCCGGACGGCGCGGTGGTGCCGGACAAGGGCGTGGTTGCCGTGTCATCGGGTCTGGTGACCTCCAGCGCGGTGTTCAACAAGAGCTTTGCCGCAGGCCAGCCGTACACCCTGGAATTCACCAGCAGCACCCAATACACCCTCAAAGATGCCGACGGCAAAGACGTAACCTCGGAGATCCCGGGCAACGGCGTGTTTGACTCGACCAAAGAGGGCGCGCACAGCATCAGCCTGCGCGGGGTGTCCTTTGACATCAACCTGAACCTCAAGGACATTGCCCCGACCGACCAGGACGCGGCGGTCAAGGGCCATACCTTCACCCTGCAAGCCAAGCCCGACACCTTCAATGCCTCGCGCACTCCGAGCAACAGCTCGACGGCGCAAATCACTGGCTCCAACGTGACCAGCGCGGGCACTTACAGCGACAGCTTTCCGAGCAATGGCGCGGTGATCAAGTTCACCAGCGCCACCGAGTACGAGGTCTACGCACAGCCGGTGACCGACAGCAGCAAGTCGATTGCCAAGGGCACCCTGGCCGATGGCTCGCTGGAAGCCATGGGCGTCAAATTTGACTTCACCGGCACCCCGGCTTCGGGCGACCAGTTTGTCGTCAGCAACAACAACCACCAAAGCCAGAGCGCGCTGGACACCATCAGCGAGTTGCGCAAGGCGTTAGTGGTGCCGAGTGAAAAAGACGCGGCCGCTTCGCGCATGCAGCGTGACGCAATCAACACCGCGATTGGCAACCTGAAAAACGCCAGCGCCAGCATCGACACCGCCCGCGGCTCAATCGGTGCACGGTTGAACGCGGTGGACATTCAATTCGACGAAAACACCAGCATGGGCTTGGCCAACGACTCCACCACCGCGGCCATCGGCAACACCGACACCGCGAGCGCGGCAACCCAACTGGCCTTCCAGAAATCCATGCTCGAAGCCTCACAACTGGCGTTCGTCAAAATCTCCCAGCTCAGCCTGTTCAACCAGCTGTGATCTAAATCCCGTAGTCGCTGACGAGGCACGAGGCTGCGATAGGTTGCGAAGCGACCCCCTTTGGCGGTCCTGCGGCCCGCATCGCAGCCTCGTGCCTCGACAGCGACTACAACTTCTCTGAAATCTTTAGTATAAAACCACACAAATTAGAGTGACCTATGAGTCACAACGCGCATCTTCACTGTATCGTGTGAAACGTTTGGGCGGGCGCCGGGCTATTTTCAGCTGATTTGTGTGGTTTTTTGCAGGTGTCAGGTGCCCATTTCGCCGCTGTTTTTGCGCGACGAAGCCCTCTTATTGTCAACGCCCCTCGGTTAGCTGAGCGGGTGATCTCCAGCTATTAGTATTGGGAAGCCACAATGATTGGCATTAAAAGCATCGCCAGTTACGTGCCTGCAAACGGCGTAGACAACTACGCTCAGGGCGCGAAGTTCTCCAAGGACGAAGACTTCATTCTGGGCAAGATTGGCTCGGCCTTCTTGCCGCGTAAAGATGCTGACCAGGAAACCTCAGACCTGTGCGTAGAAGCCGTCAACGCACTGTTCGCCAACAACCCGCAGCTCTCGCGTGAATCCATCGACGCGCTGATCGTCGTCACCCAGAACGGCGACGCCGAAGGCCTGCCGCACACCGCCGCCATCGTGCAAGACAAGCTGGGCCTGCCGACCCACGTGGCCGCGTTCGACATCTCCTTGGGCTGCTCTGGTTACGTCTATGGCATCTACGCCATGAAAGGCTTTATGGAAGCCGCGGGCCTGAAAAACGGCTTGCTGGTGACTGCCGACCCGTATTCCAAAATCGTCGACCCCGAAGACCGCAACACCACCATGCTGTTTGGCGACGCCGCCACCGCCACCTGGATGGGCGAAGACGCCACCTGGCAGCTGGGTAAAGCCAAATTCGGCACCGACGGCTCGGGCGCACCGCACCTGAAAGTCAGCGACGGCGTGTTCTTCATGAACGGCCGCCAGGTGTTCAACTTCGCCTTGGTCAAAGTCCCGGCGCACCTGCACGAACTGCTGGACGAGTCCGAACTCAAAGCCACAGACATCGACGCGTTCTGCATCCACCAGGGCAGCGCAGCGATTGTTGACGCCGTGGCCCGTCGTTTTGAAGAAAGCGAGCCCGAGAAGTTCATCAAGGACATGGTCGAGACCGGCAACACCGTGTCCTCGAGCATTCCGTTGCTGCTGGAAAAGCACGTGATGGACGCCACCTGGAAGCGCGTCGCGCTGAGCGGGTTCGGTGTGGGCCTGTCGTGGGGCTCAGCGATTATTTATCGCGACTAAGCACTCGCCAGACACACAAAACGCCCAAGGCCGCAAAACCTTGGGCGTTTTGCATTGTGAAGAAACAGAAATCTCCTGTGGGAGCGGGCTTGCTCGCGATGCCAGCACCTCGATACGTCTGACCCGGCAAGGTGCCTGAATCGCGAGCAAGCCCGCTCCCACAGGTTTTGACTCTGCTTGTCTACGCGCGCAACCCCTTGAAACACAAGGCATGAACCCCCGCCTGTAAAAAAAATCAAAAAAGCCCTCAAGCATCTTGCCATCACGACGATAACTATTACGAAGGTTCTCTAGGCCACACCCGGCGGTTGCCAGGGCCGGAAGCCGCAGTATTTATCTAATGAGGATTTCGTCATGGCTTTATCCGTAAACACCAACGTCACGTCCCTGACCGTTCAGAAAAACCTGAACAAAGCCGGTGATGCGCTGAGCACCTCGATGACCCGTCTGTCTTCCGGCCTGAAAATCAACAGCGCCAAAGACGACGCCGCTGGCCTGCAGATGGCCAACCGTCTGACCTCGCAGACCAAAGGCATGACCGTTGCGATCGCCAACGCCAACAACGGCAGCTCGATTGCACAGACCGCTGAAGGCGCGATGCAAGAGTCGACCAACATTCTGCAACGTCTGCGTGAACTGGCCCTGCAAGCCTCCAACGGTGACAAAAGCGACGCAGACCGTGCGTCCCTGCAGCAAGAATTTACTGCCAAAACCGGCGAGCTGACCCGTATTGCTCAAACCACTACTTTTGGTGGTCGTAACATCCTGGATGGTTCGTTCCAGAACCAGGCTTTCCAAGTGGGCGCTGATGCCAACCAGACTATTTCGTTTGGTATGACAGATATCAGTGCTACGGGCTTGAAGGGTTCTTACAGTGAGGCGAGTGCTAGTGGTGCAGCGCTGAAAGGGTTGAGTGCATCTACTACGGGAGCAAACTTATCTTCGGCCAAGGTATCAGGAACTGCTATTGCGGCGGGGAGTGCTGCTACAGACAAGTTTAGGATCAATGGCGTAGAGTTCGCTTTGACCGCTGCCGGCACTGCCGCAGGCGCAGCCACTGCTGCAGTGGATGTCATTAATGCTAAAAAAGACCTGACCGGTGTCACAGCAACAGCTGATGCAGCAGGCAAGCTAACTCTAACGTCTCAGGGTGATATCAAGCTTGAAGAGACAGCTCTTACTCCTACTCCAGCTCCGACTAGTGGTTTAACGAGTCTAGGTTTGACTGCCGGAACTACTACCGCTGCTATTACAGGTGCTTCTAAGCTCGCTGCTGACGGCGCTATTACCGTTAATGGCACTGCTGTTGAGTGGAAGGCAGCCGATACAGTCACTAGCGTGCTGGATAACATCAAAGCGCAGTTGGGCGATAAAGCTACAGCTGAAGTTAAAGATGGACGCGTTGTCCTGTCGTCCGGTGACGGTAAAGACATCAAGCTGGCTAATACAGATGGTGGCTCGCTGGCTCAGTTGGGGCTGGCAGCAGGTACCTCTCAAGCTAAATTGACCGCAGATACATCAATCGAATTGAACGGCGTTGAAGTCAAGTTCAAGAAAGGCGATACCGCGGACAACATCGTATCGACGATCAACAGTGCAAGCACTGGCGTTACTGCCAGCAAAAACGATGATGGTTCTTTGAAGCTGTTCTCTAATAAGGATATTTCTGTTAAGGATGGCGCCGCAGGCACTGGTTTGGCTGCCTTGGGTCTTACAGATGCTCCAACGGCCACCAGCGCCAAAGCAGTTACTGTAGAAACCACCGTATCTGACCTGAGCATCCTGACCGCTGCTGACTCTCAGCGCACCATTCAGGCGCTGGGTGATGCCATCCAGCAAATCGACTCTCAGCGCTCTGCACTGGGTGCCGTACAAAACCGTTTCGACAGCACCGTGGCTAACCTGCAAAGCATTTCCGAGAACTCGACCGCTGCTCTGGGCCGTGTTCAGGACACCGACTTCGCATCGGAAGCTGCTCAGTTGACCAAGCAACAAACCCTGCAACAGGCGTCCACTGCGATCCTGTCTCAGGCGAACCAACTGCCATCCGCTGTGATGAAGCTGCTTCAGTAATTTCAGCGCACGGTTGATAACGGAAGGGCGCGTTTACGTGCCCTTTTGTTTTTTCAGTGGTGAGGTGATGACATGGACATGAGCATCAAACTGAATTCCGCCTACCCAACCGCCGTCGGGCCGTCCAGCCCCGCGCCAGCACCGGCTGCCATTGCCAGGGCAGATGCCAGTGACATCGTGCCGCCAGGCAAGCCGCCTGCGCGTATCGAGGTTGAAAAAGCGGTCAGTGATTTACGCGACTTCGCGCAGTCTCACCAGCGTCAGCTGGATTTTTCGATTGATGACACCACCGGCATCATGGTGGTCAAGGTCATCGCCACCCAAAGCGGTGAAGTGATTCGCCAGCTACCTTCAGAAGTGGCCCTCAAGTTGGCGCAAAATCTGGCAGACCCCAACAGCCTGCTTTTTAACGCCAGTGTTTGAAGGTGGCATGAAATGTGATGGTGTTTGTGGCTTCGCTGTTCTTAGCCAATAAAGCGACAGCCACCGAACAAGGAGAATAAAGATGGCCAGTTCAACGATTACCGGCGTCGGTTCGGGTTTCGATACGGTAGGGATCGTCAAAGCGTTGGTCGATGCTGAAAAAGCCCCCAAGCAGGCGCAAATCACCAAGCTGCAAACCACGACCACCACCCAGCTGTCGGCGGTGGGCACGGTCAAGGCGTCGCTTGATACCTATCGTGCGGCCATCGCCAAACTCAACACGGAAGCCAGTTTCAACGGGCTTGCGGGCACCTCTTCTGACGAGAAAATTTCCAAGGTCACTTTGGGCGATAAAGCCGCAAGCGGTACCTATGCGCTTAACGTCACGCAATTGGCGACGGGGTCAAAGGTCACCAGCAAAGTGTTCGAAGGCAGCTCAGCCGTTGTTAACTCAGGTGATCAAGAAGCAACCCTGACTATTTCGCAGTCCGATAGCAGCTACGACGTCAAGGTCCCAGCGGGTGCGACAATGCAGCAGACCCGTGACGCGATCAACACGCAGCTGCAATCCAAGGGCATCAGCGCCAACGTGCTGACCGACGCCAACGGCTCGCGTCTGGTCATCAGTTCGCAAACCACCGGTAAGGGCACGGACATTACTCTCAGTGGCGATTCCGAGCTGGCAACTGGCTATGACGCCGGAAAACCGCCGGTCAACGCCGAGTACACCATCGACAACATTGCCATGGAGTCCAAGAGCAACAAGATCACCTCGGCCATCAGTGGTGTGAGTCTTGAGCTGCTGGACACCAAGCCGTCGACCATTACCGTGGCGTCCAACACCACCACCTTGAAAACCTCGGTGCAGTCGTTTGTCAGTGCCTATAACGCACTGATGACCAGCATCAACACCCAGACCAAAGTCACTGCAACCGGTGATGCGGCCACGACCACAACCGGTGCGTTGACCGGTGATTCGTCAATGCGCCAATTGGTCAACGGCATTCGTAGCGAACTGTTGCAAAACTCCGGCGGTTCCACCGTGGGCAACCTGGCGCAAATGGGCATCAGTACCGATCAGAAAACCGGTTTGCTGACCCTGGATGACACCAAGTGGAACGCCGCCGTGGCGACCCCCAATGGTCCGACCGAGATTGCCAAGGTATTCACCGGCGACACCGGTTTGATCACGCGCATGACCAAGGCCACGGACAGTTATGTCGGCACCAGCGGGCTGCTGACCACCCGTGCCGCCGACTTGAACACCAAGTTGACCGATCTGACCGAGCAGCAAAAAGCGCTGGACAGCCGCATGGACACGCTGAAAACCACGCTCACCGCCAAATACACGGCGATGGACGGCTTGATCGCGAAGATCAACGCCAGCAGTTCCAGCATCATGACCACGCTCAATTCGCTGAATAACCCGAAGTCGAATAACTGATTTTCCGGGCATCTGGTGCGGCTTGAGCGCTAAAGCTTTGAGCCCCGGCGCCGACATAAGAAGTAAGACTTAGCCCATTTGTGATGAGGTAGAAACATGAACCCGATGCGCGCCCTTCGTCAGTATCAGAAGGTCAATTCCCACGCTCAAATCTCCGAAGCCAGCCCTCATCGCTTGATTCAAATGCTGATGGAAGGCGGCCTGGAGCGCATGGCCCAGGCCAAAGGTGCGTTGAGCCGTGGCGATATCCCGCAGAAGGCACTGTTGCTGACCAAAGCCGTCGACATTATTGGCGGTTTGCGTCAGGGCCTGGATGCTGACAAGACCGACGACAAGGCGGCGCTGCAGCAACTCGATGACCTGTACGAGTACATGGCCGTGCGTCTGACCCAGGCCAATATCAAAAACGATCCTGAAATCATCGACGAAGTCGCACGCCTGCTGATCACGGTGAAAAGCGGCTGGGACGAGATCGCCCCGCAATCAATCTAATGGCCTGAGGAGTGCGTCATGAGCCAGCTGCAACGAATTCAAGAAACCCGCGACGCGCTGATCGATGCCCTGGCGGCGCGCAACTGGGATGCCATCGGCGAGCTTGACTCGGCGTGCCGTGAATGTGTTGAGACAGTACTCGACGAACGCCCGCTGGACGAAGCGGTGCTGCGCGAAAATCTGGAGGGGTTGTTGGTGGTGTATCGCATGCTGCTGGAGGCCGCTACGGACGAGCGGCAACTGGTAGTCGAGCAAATGGCGCAGATCAACCAAGCAAAAAATGCTTCAAAGGTTTACCATTTGTTCGGTTAAGGCATAAGAAGTATAGGGTTAATCCGTTTAAGCGGCGCCATAAATTTGACTGTGTATGTTTTTTTGACTTAACTAGTACGTATTCTGTTTCAGTCGCCTCACACATCCAACAGGATCGGGGCGGCTAGTGTGCTCCACATTATCCGGAGCGCTGAGTTGACTAGGGAAGTTGCTATTGCATGTGGCGTGAAACCAAAATTCTGCTGATCGATGACGATAGCGTCCGCCGCCATGACCTGGCGGTAATTTTAAGTTTTCTCGGCGAAGAGAATTTAACCAGCCCTAGTCACGAGTGGGAGCAGGCGGTTACAGGCCTGTCGTCCAGCCGTGAGGTGCTCTGCGTGCTGATTGGCACCGTGAGCGCTGCTGGCGGAATCTCAAGCCTGCTTAAGACACTCGCAGCCTGGGATGAGTTCCTGCCCATTCTGCTTTTAGGTGATATTTCTTCGACAGAGCTGCCCGACGACCAGCGTCGTCGCGTGCTGTCCAGCCTCGAAATGCCGCCCAGCTACAGCAAATTGCTCGATTCGCTGCACCGTGCCCAGGTCTATCGTGAAATGTACGATCAGGCCCGTGAGCGCGGTCGTCACCGTGAACCCAACCTGTTTCGCAGCCTCGTCGGCACCAGCCGGGCGATCCAGCACGTGCGCCAGATGATGCAGCAAGTGGCCGACACCGACGCCAGCGTGTTGATCCTCGGCGAGTCCGGGACCGGCAAGGAAGTGGTCGCGCGCAACCTGCATTACCATTCCAAGCGCCGCGATGCGCCGTTTGTGCCGGTCAATTGCGGGGCGATCCCCGCAGAGCTCCTTGAAAGCGAGTTGTTCGGCCATGAGAAGGGCGCGTTCACCGGGGCCATCACCAGCCGCGCCGGGCGTTTCGAACTGGCCAATGGCGGCACGTTGTTCCTCGATGAAATCGGCGACATGCCGCTGCCGATGCAAGTGAAACTGCTGCGGGTGTTGCAGGAACGCACCTTTGAGCGCGTGGGCAGCAACAAGACCCAAAGCGCCGATGTGCGGATCATTGCGGCCACCCACAAAAACCTCGAAAGCATGATCGAAGTCGGTGCCTTCCGCGAAGACTTGTACTACCGCCTCAACGTGTTCCCGATTGAAATGGCCCCTTTGCGTGAGCGGGTGGAAGACATTCCGCTGCTGCTCAACGAGCTGATTTCACGCATGGAACACGAAAAGCGCGGTTCGATCCGCTTCAACTCGGGCGCCATCATGTCGCTGTGCCGCCACGCCTGGCCGGGCAACGTCCGCGAGCTGGCCAACCTGGTTGAGCGCATGGCGATCATGCATCCCTATGGCGTGATCGGCGTGGCAGAGCTGCCGAAAAAATTCCGCTATGTCGACGATGAAGACGAGCAGTTGGTCGACAGCCTGCGCAGTGACATGGAAGAACGCGTCGCCATCAACAGCAATACGCCGGACTTCACCACCGGCGCGATGCTGCCGCCCGAAGGCCTGGACCTCAAGGACTACCTGGGCGGGCTGGAACAAAGCTTGATCCAGCAAGCGCTGGACGACGCCAACGGCATCGTCGCCCGTGCGGCCGAACGCCTGCGGATCCGCCGTACCACCTTGGTTGAAAAAATGCGCAAATACGGCATGAGCCGCCGCGAAGGCGAAGAGCAGGGCGACGACTAACCTCGCCCAAACTGTAGGAGCGAGCTTGCTCGCGATCTTTTGATCTTTTAAAAGCTCGCGAGACAAGCTCGCTCCTACAAGGTCCAGTTTCAATCCTTTGATCTGCATCAACACATCCCCCCCTTCAGTTCGCCAATGTTATTTTTCGGGCACGGGTATTGCTTTGCTTGGATTAACGAACCGTTTTATGACGGTCAGCCAAGCGAGAACGTCCCATGCCCCACGCCGCCCAACAGTCCTCGGTCCCTGATCTCGCAGGGGCTGCCGCGTCTCTGAGCAATATGCCCGCCAACGCGGCGCAGCTTGAGCAGGCGTTCTCGCTGTTCAATCAGATGTCGACCCAGTTGACCGACTCCTACAGCCTGCTGGAAGCCCGGGTTGCCGAGCTTAAAGGCGAGCTGGCACTGGCTGGTGAGCGGCGTGTCGATGAGCTGGCAGAAAACCAGCGCTTGGCCAATCGCTTGCAGCACCTGCTGGACTTGTTGCCCGGTGGCGTTATCGTGATCGACGATCGCGGCTTGGTCAGCGAGGCCAACCCGGCGGCGTGCGAGCTGTTGGGGCTGCCGCTGCAAGGTGAATTGTGGCGCCAGGTGATTGCCCGCTGCTTCGCGCCGCGTGAAGACGATGGGCATGAAATCTCGCTTAAAGACGGCCGTCGCCTGTCGATTGCCACCCGCTCGCTGGACCCGGAACCGGGGCAACTGGTGTTGCTCAACGACCTGACAGAAACCCGGCGCCTGCAAGACCAGCTGTCCCGGCATGAACGTTTGTCGTCGCTGGGGCGCATGGTCACCTCCCTCGCGCATCAGATCCGCACGCCTTTATCGGCAGCGTTGATCTACGCCAGCCATTTGACTGAACAAACGCTGCCGGTCGAAACCCAGCAGCGCTTTGCCGGGCGCTTGAAAGAGCGACTGCACGAACTGGAACACCAGGTGCGCGACATGCTGGTGTTTGCCCGTGGCGAACTGCCGCTGGCGGATCGGGTTTCCCCCAAAGCCTTGATGCAGGCATTGCAGGCAGCGGCACAGACCCACGTTGAGGGTGTGTCAATGCGTTGGCAGTGCGATGTGCACACCGGGCTGGTGCTGTGTAACCGCGACACGCTGGTGGGCGCGCTGCTCAACCTCATCGAAAACGCCCTGCAAGCCGGTGCGGTGCGTCTCAAGGTGCACCTGTATGCCCGCGACAACCAGCTGCGCCTGTGCGTGAGCGACAGCGGCAGCGGCATCGAACCCAAAGTGCTGGAGCGCTTGGGCGAACCTTTTTTCACCACCAAGGCCACCGGCACCGGGCTCGGTCTGGCCGTGGTCACCGCCGTGGCGCGTGCGCACCAGGGCGATCTGGGCTTACGTTCGCGGCTGGGGCGAGGCACCTGTGCCTTGCTCAGCTTGCCGCTGATTGCCGTTGCAGGGGAGGCTAACTAATGGCGATGCAAATCAAAGTGCTGCTGGTCGAGGATGACCGCGCCTTGCGGGAAGCGCTGGCCGACACGTTGTTGTTGGCCGGTCACGACTTCAAGGCCGTAGGTTCCGGCGAAGAAGCGTTGCACGCGGTGGCGGGCGAGGCCTTCAGCCTGGTGGTCAGCGACGTCAACATGCCGGGCATGGACGGCCACCAACTGCTGGGCCGCCTGCGCGCCAGCCATCCGCAGTTGCCGGTGCTGTTGATGACCGCCCACGGCGCGGTAGAGCGTGCCGTCGATGCGATGCGTCAAGGTGCGGCGGATTACTTGGTCAAGCCGTTTGAACCCAAAGCCTTGCTTGATCTGGTGGCACGCCATGCGTTGGGCAGCCTGGGCGCGGCAGACAGCGAAGGCCCGGTGGCGGTTGAACCGGCCAGCACGCAACTGTTGGCGCTGGCGGCGCGTGTGGCTAAAAGTGACTCGACGGTGTTGATTTCCGGAGAGTCGGGTACCGGTAAAGAAGTGCTGGCGCGTTACATCCATCAGCATTCCAGCCGGATCGATCAGCCGTTCGTGGCGATCAACTGCGCGGCGATCCCGGACAACATGCTCGAAGCCACCTTGTTCGGCCACGAAAAAGGCTCGTTTACCGGCGCCATTGCAGCGCAGGCGGGCAAGTTTGAACAGGCCGATGGCGGCACCTTGCTGCTCGACGAAATCTCGGAAATGCCCCTGGGCCTGCAAGCCAAGTTGCTGCGGGTGTTGCAGGAGCGTGAGGTTGAGCGCGTGGGCGGGCGCAAGCCGATTGCCCTGGATATCCGCGTGATCGCCACCACCAACCGTGACCTGGCCGGTGAAGTGGCGGCGGGGCGCTTCCGCGAAGACTTGTACTATCGCTTGTCAGTGTTCCCGCTGGCCTGGCGCCCGTTGCGCGAACGCACCGCCGATATCGTGCCGTTGGCCGAGCGGCTGCTGGCCAAGCACATCAGCAAAATGAAGCACGCCCCGGTGCGTTTCTCGGCGCAGGCCCAGGCGTGTCTGGTGGGTTACCCGTGGCCGGGCAACGTGCGTGAACTGGACAACGCAATCCAGCGGGCGCTGATCCTGCAACAAAGCGGCTTGATTGAAGCGGCCGACTTCTGCCTGGCCGGGCCGGTGACGTACGCGCCGCTGCCTGCGGTGGCGCCGGTCGAGTCGTCCGGCGCGTTGGGCGATGACCTGCGTCGCCATGAGTTTGAAATGATCATCGACACCTTGCGTGCCGAGCGCGGTCGGCGCAAAGAAGCGGCCGAACGCCTGGGCATCAGCCCGCGCACCTTGCGCTACAAGCTGGCGCAAATGCGTGATGCCGGAATGGATGTTGAGGCGTACCTGTTTGCCGCAACGTGACGGTGCATCCCCCTGTAGGAGCGAGCTTGTCTCGCGATCTTTTGCTCTTAAAGATCAAGAGATCGCGAGGCAAGCTCGCTCCTACAGGGTGTGTTTAGTTCGGTCTTTGCGATGTTTTGTAACGTTAATCGTGCGAAAACGACAAAGAGCTGGCACCCTTGTTGCTATACCTCACTACGAGCAGTGAAAGTGTCAAAAAAATGCGGGTCGGCGGAGGCCATAGTCCATGAGCCAAGGTATTGAATTTAATCGATTGATGTTGGATATGCGGGCCATGCAAATGGACGCCATGGCTCAACCGAAATTGGCTGTGCAGGCCGCTCCTGAAGCGGGTGCACCGAGTTTCTCCGACATGCTCGGCAACGCGATCAACAAGGTCAGCGAGACGCAGCAAGCGTCGTCGCAGCTGTCCAACGCGTTCGAAATCGGTAAAAGCGGTGTCGACCTGACCGATGTGATGGTTGCCTCACAAAAGGCCAGCGTGTCTTTCCAGGCGATCACGCAAGTGCGTAACAAGCTGGTTCAGGCGTACCAAGACATCATGCAGATGCCGGTTTAAGGGCGATATTAAGTCATGGCAGATGCACTTCCGGAAAACGTTCCGGCCAAGTCAGGCCTGGGTGGCGGCAAAGGGCCGCTGTTCGGCTTGTCCTTTCTGGACAACCTGGCCGAGATGACCATGTTGCGTCAGGTCGGCCTTATGGTTGGTCTGGCGGCGAGCGTGGCAATCGGTTTTGCCGTGGTGTTGTGGTCGCAACAGCCCGATTACCGGCCGCTGTACGGCAGCCTGGCCGGGATGGACGCCAAGCAGGTCATGGAAACCCTGGCCGCCGCCGATATTGCCTACACCGTTGAACCCAATTCCGGGGCCTTGCTGGTCAAGGCCGATGACGTCTCACGGGCGCGGCTCAAGCTCGCGGCCGCAGGCGTCACCCCTTCAGACGGCAACATCGGCTTCGAAATCCTCGACAAAGACCAGGGCCTGGGCACCAGCCAGTTTATGGAAGCCACGCGCTATCGCCGTGGTCTGGAAGGCGAACTGGCGCGGACCATTTCCAGCCTCAACAACATCAAGGCTGCCCGCGTGCACCTGGCGATCCCGAAAAGCTCGGTGTTCGTGCGCGATGAACGCAAGCCCAGCGCCTCGGTGCTGGTTGAGCTGTACCCCGGCCGCTCGCTGGAGCCAGGCCAGGTGATGGCGATCATCAACCTGGTGGCCACCAGCGTGCCGGAGTTGATCAAGTCCCAGGTCACTGTGGTCGACCAAAAGGGCAATCTGCTCTCGGATCAGGCGGAAAACTCCGAGTTGACCATGGCCGGCAAGCAATTTGACTACAGCCGGCGCATGGAAGGCATGCTCACCCAGCGCGTGCACAACATCCTGCAACCGGTGCTGGGCAATGATCGCTACAAGGCCGAAGTCTCGGCAGACGTTGATTTCAGCTCGGTCGAGTCCACCTCCGAGCAGTTCAACCCTGACCAGCCGGCCTTGCGCAGCGAGCAATCCACCAATGAACAACGCACCGCCAGCAACGGCCCGCAAGGCGTACCGGGGGCGTTGAGCAATCAGCCGCCAGCCCCGGCCACCGCGCCGCAGCAAAC